>JBEITC010000029.1:0-17080 GCA_040375075.1 Planctomycetota bacterium
CGCAGGTGAGCAGGCGCAGCATCTCGCGCTGGCCGTAGCGGGCCAGCCACCCCTCGATGCCCAACTCGTCGATCTGGGAGCCGTAGGTCATCAGAAGTAGCCCTCCCGCTTCTTCTGCTCCATCGAGCCGCCTTCGTCGTAGTCGATGACGCGGCCTTGCCGCTCGGAGTCGCGGCTGCGCAGCATCTCCTCGATGATCTCGGGCATGGTCTCGGCCTCGGACTCGATCGCGCCGGTCAGCGGGTAGCAGCCGAGCGTGCGGAAGCGGACCTTGCGCATCTCCGGCTTCTCGCCGGGCTCCAGCGGCATGCGTTCGTCGTCGACCATGATCCACGCGCCGCCCCGGCGGACGACCGGCCGCTCCTTGGCGAAGTAGAGCGGCACCATCGGCAGCGACTCCTTGTAGGCGTACAGCCACACGTCCAACTCGGTCCAGTTGCTGAGCGGGAACACGCGGATCGACTCGCCCTTGTTGACGCGGCAGTTGAACAGGTTCCACAGCTCGGGCCGCTGGTTCTTCGGGTCCCACTGGTGGAAGCGGTCGCGGAAGCTGAACACGCGCTCCTTGGCGCGGCTCTTCTCCTCGTCGCGCCGGGCGCCGCCGAACGCCGCGTCGAAGCCGCCGGCGGACAGCGCCTGCTTGAGCGCGAGCGTCTTCATCACGTGCGTGTGCTTCTGCGTGCCGTGCGTGAAGGGCCCGACGTCGTCGCGCACGCCGTCGGGATTGATCCACTCGACGAAGTCGAGCCCCATGTCGCGCACGATCTTGTCGCGGAACGCGATCATCTCGCGGAACTTCCACCGCGTGTTGACGTGCAGGACCTTGAACGGGATGCGCGCCGGCGCGAAGGCCTTCTCGGCCAGCCGCAGCATCACGCCGCTGTCCTTGCCGATCGAGTACAGCATCACCGGCTTCTCGAACGAGGCGGCGACCTCGCGGATGACGTGGATGCTCTCGTGCTCGAGCTGCTCGAGGTGCGTTAGCGAGTAGCGGGTCATGGGATCTCCGTCGTCGCGATCACGCCGCGGTCGCGCAGCAGCGCCAGCAGTTGCTCGACGCACTCGTCGGCGGAACGCTCGGCGGTGCGCAGGCGCGCTTCGGGTTCGTCGGGCGGCTCGTACGGCGAGCTGACGCCGGTGAAGTCGGCGATCTGGCCGGCGCGCGCCTTCTTGTAGAGGCCCTTCGGATCGCGCTGTTCGCAGGCGGCGAGCGGCGCGTCGACGTGGACCTCGATCATGTCGGCGCCGAGCAGGTCGCGCGCCGCCTGCCGGTCGGCGCGGAACGGCGACACGAAGGCGGTGACGACGATCGCGCCGAGGTCGACGAGCAGCGCGGCGACGTGCGCGGCGCGGCGGATGTTCTCGCTGCGGTCCTCCGGCGCGAAGCCGAGGTCGGCGCACAGCCCGTGCCGCAGATTGTCGCCGTCGAGCACGCTGCACAGCCGGCCGAGCGCGTGCAGCCTGGCCTCGAGCGCGCGCGCGAGCGTCGACTTGCCGGAGCCGGAGAGTCCGGTGAGCCAGACGACGCTGCCGCGCTGGCCGAGCAGTCGCTCGCGATCTGCGCGCGCGACGACGCCATGGTGCATGCGGAGGTTGCGGTCGTTGGCCATCGTGCGCGAATCAGGTTCGGCTTTCGGGGCTGCGAATCTTACGCCAAATCAGGGCTCCGTGCCGGGTTGCGATGGGCTGCCGTCCGGTGGCGGGACGGCGTCGTGCGCGTCGTCGACGTCGGACCGGTGGCGTCGGCGCGTCGGCGCCGCGGCGGGGCGGGTCGGCAGGGGCGCCTGCCGCGGCGACATCAGGGTCGCTTCCCGCGGCTCAGCGCGCCCCCAGCAGTTCTTCGCCGCGGCGGACCGCCGTGTCGGGGTCGTTCGCCACGGCGTCGGCGCCGACGATGCGGTGCAGGTCGTCGACGACCGCGAACGGGCCGCCGCCGACGAGGATCGGCGGGCAGCGATGTCCGAGCGCGCCGCGCAGCTGCGCGATCGTGCTGCGCGCGCTGCCGACGTGCAGCACGAGCGTCGCGCCGAGCGCGATCAGGTCGACCTTGCGATCCTGCAGCATCCACTCGAAGTCGTACCCCGGCATGTCGGCGCCGAGGTTCCACACGTCGTAGCCGTGCGCCTCGAAGCGGTCGGCGACCATGCGCAGGCCGATGGAGTGCATGTCGCCGCCGACGGCGAACATCAGCACGGTGCGGTTGCGCCGCGCCGGCGCGGCCATCGTCGTCGACAGCCGGTCGAGACAGCTCTCGACGATGCGGGAGGCGAAGTGCTCGTCGGCGATCGGGATCTCGCCCATCAGCCACATGCGACCGACCTCGCGTTGCGCGGTCGACAGCATGTGGTCGTGGATGTCGGCGACGCTGACGCCGGTCTTGCGCAGGCCCATGACCAGCTCGATCGCGTCGGCGCGGCGGTTCTCGAGCACAGCCAGCAGGAAGTGCCGCGCTTCGTCGCGCAGCGGCCCTTCGCCTTCGATCCAGCTGGGGATGTCCGTCGGCGCCTCGGTCGCCGCGCGGATGGCGGCCGCGATGTGGCGCTCGATCGCCGGCTGGCACTCGTCGGGCAGTTCGGCGCGCAGCGCCGCGCGGATGGCGGTCAGGTTCTCCGGCAGGTACGCCGGGGCGACGTTGCGGTGGGTGAGCGCGACCTTGTACCAGGCGGTCTGGTGGGCGAGCAGTTGCGGGCGATCGACGTCGAGGGACTCGGCGAGCGCGAGGATGCGCATGCGCGTGTCCTCGACCGGATCGGCGAACGTGCTGGGCAGGCCGACGGCGACCAGTTCGGGCCGGGCCTTGGCCAGCGCGTCGAGCGCGACCAGCGCGACGGCGCGGGCGCTCTGGCGCAGAACGCCGGCGGCGAAGCGTTCGGGATGCTGCATGGCCGACGTTCTATCGCCGGCGTCGTTGGCAAGCCAAGGCACGACCGCTCATCCGCAGTCCATGCATCCGCGGATGCACTCCGCGGCGAACACCGCGCACCCGCGAGCGCACGCTCGCATCACCGCCACGAGGAAACACCCCCGCATGATCCGCTTCGCTCCCCTGTTCGCCGCCGGCCTGCTGGCCGCCGGTCTCGCCGCCCAGAACCCCGCCGAAGCCTCGGCCAAGCCGGCCAAGGACATCGTCGGCACCGCCGTGGGCGCTGGCTCGTTCCAGACGCTCGTCGCCGCGGTGAAGGCCGCCGGCCTCGTCGAGACGCTGCAGGGCAAGGGCCCGTTCACGGTGTTCGCGCCGACGGACGAGGCGTTCGCCAAGCTCGGCAAGGAGACCATCGCGGACCTGCTGAAGCCGGAGAACAAGGCCAAGCTGACGGCCGTGCTGACCTACCACGTCGTTCCCGGCAACATGCCGGCCGGCAAGGTCGTGACCCAGACGTCGCTCACCACCGTCCAGGGCGCGTCGCTGCCGATCGTCGCCAACAAGGACGGCGTGACCGTCGCCGGCGCCAAGGTCGTCAAGACCGACGTCATGGCGACCAACGGCGTGATCCACGTCATCGACACGGTCGTGCTGCCGCCGGAGAACATCGTCGCCACGGCGGCGAAGGCCGGCAAGTTCCAGACGCTGCTGACCGCGGCCACCGCCGCCGGCCTCGCTGACACGCTCGCCAACGGCGGCCCGTTCACGGTGTTCGCGCCGACGGACGAGGCGTTCGCCAAGCTCGGCAAGGACACGATCGCGGACCTGCTGAAGCCGGAGAACAAGGACAAGCTCGCCAACGTCCTGAAGTACCACGTCGTCGCCGGCATCGTGAAGGCGGCGGACGTCGTCAAGCTCAAGGAAGCCAAGACGCTGCAGGGCGGCGCTGCGACGATCAAGGTCGACGGCGGCAAGGTCATGGTCGACGGCGCCAACGTCGTCGCCACGGACGTCGCGGCCAGCAACGGCGTGATCCACGTCATCGACGCCGTCATCCTCCCGCGCTGAGAGCCTGACAGGAGGCATGCGACAGGTTCGCCGACCGCTCCCGCTGGCCGCGCTCGCGGCCACGCAGGGAACGGTCGACCGCCTGTCGCAGTGGCTCCACCCGCTCGGACGCTGACCCCAGGGAATCGTGCAGACCTCGCCGGAACTCCGATGCGCAAGGCGGACCGTTCGCATAGAACGTTCGGCCTCGAGTTCCGAGCGCATGAGCCCGCCCCTGCTCCCTCGCATCGCCGCTGGCGACATGGCCGCCGTCAGCGAGTTCCTCCGTCGCCACACCAACCTGGTGATGGGGCAGGCTCGTCGCTTCTGCCGCAACGCGCAGGATGCCGAGGACGCCGTTCAGGACATCTTCCTGGAGATCTGGCGCAGCGCCGCGCGCTTCGACCCGAACATGGGTTCGGAGACGACGTTCGTCGCGACCATCGCGCGCCGTCGCCTCGTCGACCGTATCCGTCGCCTCACCAGCAAGCCGGCGCCCGACCTGCTCGAGGACGCGACGACGATCGCGGCGAAGCCCGAGCGCGACGACGTCGATCGGCGCGACGAAGCCGCGCGCGCCAAGGCGGCGATGCAGAAGCTGCGCCCCGAACAGCGCCAGGTGCTCGAGCTCGCGCTCGGCCACGGCCGTTCGCACCAGGAGATCTCCGCCAATTGCGGCATCCCCCTCGGCACGGTGAAGAGCCACGCGCGCCGCGGCCTGATCCGGCTTCGCAAGATGCTCGGCGTCGACTCGGAGTCGCCGGAGGGCAAGGAATGACCGCCGACCTCGATCCGTCGCGCCGCGAAACGCTGCTCGCCGACGCCGTCTTCGGCTGGGTCGACGAGGCCGATCGCGAAGAGCTCGCGGCGCTGCTGCGCGATCCGCAGGCGCAGCGCGAATACGAAGAGCTCGAGCGCGCCGCCGCGGTCGCCGGCGTGGTCGCCGACACGCCCGCCGCGGAACGCGACGTCGACGCCATGCTGGCGCTCGCCGCCAAGCTGCATGCCGACGCGGGGGCGCACTTCGCCGCGATGCGCGCCGAAGCCGCGCGCGCGCGCCTGCATCCATTGCGCGTGCTGCCGTGGTTGCTCGCCGCCGCCAGCATCGTGCTGGCGCTGTGGCCGCACATGCCGCCGACGCCGCCCGAGCCGGGCTTCGCGCGCGCAGCGCTGCTGCAGCAGCCCGCGTCGCAGTGGGTGCGCTGGGACTGGCAGCCGGGCCCGAGCCCGCGCCGCGGCGAGGTGCAGGGCGACGTGGTCTGGGCGGTCGGTAGCGACGAAGGCTATCTGCGTCTGCGCGGCCTGCCCCAGCTCGACGTCGGCCACCGCTACCAGCTCTGGATCGTCGATGGCAGCCGCCAAGGTCCGCCGATCGACGGCGGCTTGCTGCCGTCGCTCCGCGGCGACGGCGAGGTCGTCGTGCGCATGGCTGCACACCTGCCCGTGCTGCGCGAAGCCGGCTTCGTCCTCACGATCGAGAACGCCGACGGCGTCGTCGTCTCGGCGCAAGAGCACGTCGTCGCCATCGCCAAGCCGTGATGGCGGCTGGTCGTCGGGTCTGGCTGGTTGCCATTAGCGCTCTGTAAGCCCGTTCTGCGCAAGGGCTTGGGGCGCATCGGCATCGCTGCCGCGCCGGCGCGTGCCTGCATCCGCGCGCGTCCGCCCGACGAACGCCGCGCCATGCGCTTCCTGCCCGCAGCCCTTCTCGTCGCCTCTGCCGCCGTCGCCCAGCAACGCCTCTACGACCCGGCGGACGCGCCGGCGCGGGCTTCGGCCGCCGCCGTGCTGTCGTACGGCGTCGCCGCGAGCAAGGCCGACGGCGACGTCGGCGTCGAGCGTCTGCACGCCGCGATCGCGACGGCCTGCCACTGCCTGCCGGCCGGCTCGGCCGCGCGCGCGGCGGTCGAGGAGCTGCGCGGCGAGGGCGCTGAGCCGAAGGCGCTCGCCAAGCAGGTCGCGGCGCTCGCCGCCGATCTGAGCTTCCGCCCCGTCGCCGAGGCCGAGTTGCCGGCCGGCGTGCCGGGCTTCGCCGTGCTCGACGAGATCGAGATCCGCACGTACCCGACGTACCGCATGGTGAAGACGGCGATGAAGGGCGGCTCGATGGGCGCCTTCTGGCCGCTGTTCAACCACATCAAGGACAACGAGATCGCCATGACCACGCCGGTGCAGGTCGACTACACCGAGGACGGCGAGCGCCAGCGCGAGGCGTCGATGGCCTTCCTGTACGGCTCGCCGGAGCTCGGCCCGCTGCGCAAGGACGGCGCCGTCGAGGTCGTCGACGTGCCGCCGCTCACGGTGTTGACGCTCGGTTCGCGCGGCTACGACCGCAAGAGCCGCGTCGACGAGCTGCGCACGCGCATGGACGCCTGGTTGGCCAACCACCCGGAATGGCAGGCCGCCGGCCCGATGCGCACGATGGGCTACAACAGCCCTTCGGTCGCCGGCAACCGCCGCTACTTCGAGGTGCAGATCCCGATCGCGCCCGCGAAGAAGCAGGACGCGCAGTGACCGCGGCGGCGGCGACGACGACTGCCGCGGCCGGCGCCGTCGCGCTGCCCCGCGGCGCGCGCGTGCTGCGCTGCGAGCTGTGGACGCCGGCGCGCGTCGAGGACGTCTGGCCGTTCTTCGCCGACGCCCACAATCTGCAGGAACTGACGCCGCCCTGGCTCGACTTCCGCATCCTGACGCCGAAGCCGATCCCGATGCACGTCGAGGCGCGCATCGACTACCGCATCAAGGTGCGCGGCCTGCCGATGCGCTGGCGCACGCGCATCGCCGCGTGGGAGCCGATGGCGCGCTTCGTCGACGAGCAGGAGCGCGGGCCATACCGGCTCTGGCGCCACACGCACACCTTCGAACCGAAGGCCGGCGGCACGCTGCTCGGCGACCACGTCGTCTTCGCGCCGCCCGGCGGAGTGCTGGCGCCGCTGATCAACCGCTGGTTCGTCGAGCCGGACGTGCAGCGCATCTTCCGCTACCGGCTCGAGCGCATGGTCGCACGCTTCGGCGGCCGCGACGGCCGCGTCTGGCTGGAGCCGGCGACCGCCTGACGGCCGCTTCGCCCGGCGCCGCTCCCCGCGCCGGCGGCGCCTCGCCTCCGGTCTCGCCGTAAGTCGGCGTCCCGTGCGGCCCTGCGGCCGCGGTTCGGGAAACTCTCCTTGTCGCGTCGCGCGACACAGCACGCCGGAGGCCACGTCGCAGCCTTCGCCAACTCCCCGTCTCAAGGAGGGAACCGGTTCCTGCCGATGCTTGAGGGCAAGGCAGGCGAACCATGATCGACTTCGATCGCGACATCTCATTCCAGCAGCGCATGCTCGACGTGCTCGACGCGCGCACGAAGGCTGGGCTGCACAACGTCGCCAACCAGAACGTCGCCGGCTTCAAGCGCTACGTCGTCCGCTTCGAGGACCTGCTCAAGCAGGCCGAGACCGACGGCATGCCGACCGACAAGGTCGAGCCGGTGACCGAGCGCGACACCTCGGGCGCGCCGGGCCAGAACAACGTCGTGCTGATGGAGGAGCTGTCCATGCTGGGCAAGACCTCGCTGCTGCACGACATGGTGACCCGTGGCCTCGGCGGCTACTTCGGAACCCTCAACAAGGCCGTGGTCGGGAGGTGATGCGCATGTCCGAACCCATGAAGGGCGTCTTCCGCGGCTTCGACATCGCCGGCGCCGGCCTGCGGGCCGAGCTGCAGCGGTCGGAGATCGTCGCCAGCAACCTCGGCAACATGCACCGGACGGGCAACGCCAAGAACGAGCCCTACCGGCGCAAGGTCGTCGTGTTCGAGGAACTGCTCGAGCAGGCCACGCGCAGCGCCGCCGAGGGCGGCGGCCGCGACACGCTCGCCGGCGGCGTCGCCGTCGCGAAGGTCGCCGAGGACAAGTCGGCGTTCCCCGTCTTCTACCAGCCCGGTCACCCGGACGCCGACGAGAACGGCCAGGTGATGGGCAGCAACGTCGACCTGTTCAAGGAACTGGTCGACATGCAGGTCATCGAGCGCAGCTTCGACGCCAACCTGACGGCGATGCGCAGCTACCGCACGATGCTGCAGAACACCATCAACAACCTGCGCGGCTGAGGACCTGAACCATGAGCGGAATGGACATCGGAGGCCTCGGCGCGCGCGGCATGAGCCCTTGGGGCTCGCCACTGCGCCCCATCGGCAGCGAGATCGCGCCGCCGGTCCAGGACCCGCAGCGCATCGAGCGCAAGACGCCCGGCGCGCAGGAAGGCGAGGCCAAGGGCTTCGGCGACCTGCTGACAGGCGCAATCGACACGGTCAATGGCCTGCAACAGGACACGCGCGCCAAGACGCGCGGCCTCGCGATGGGCGAGGACGTGGACGTGCACGACGTGATGATCGCGGCCGGCAAGAGCGAGGTCGCGTTCAACCTCGTGCTCGAGGTCCGCAACAAGATGGTCGAAGCGTGGGAGAAGCTCTCCCGCTCGGTGATGTGACATGCGCAATGCGTTTCAGGACGTGATCACGCAGATCAAGGGCATCTGGAGCCGTCTCGACGGCGGCCAGCGGCTCGTGGTCTCGGCGGTTCTCGCAGCGACGGTGGCCGGACTCTCGGCGATCGTCTGGTTCGCCGGACAGCCGAGCTACGAGACGCTCTACACCGCCCGCACCAACGAGGAGATCGAGCGCGTCGAGCGCGCCCTGCAGCAGGCCGGCGTGGCCTGGAAGGTCGGCGCCGGCCGCTCCTTCCTCGTCGAGCGCGGCAAGATCGACCTCGCCAACATGGCGATCGCGAAGGAGGGCCTCACCGGGACCTCGACGCCGTCGATCGGCGGCGGGCTCAGCCTCGTCGAGGACGCCGAGACCAAGGCGTGGAAGCTCGACGCCGCCTCGCGCGCCAGCGCCGAGGCCGCGATCCAGCAGCTCGAGGGCGTCGCGCAGGCGACCGTCACCGCGAGCCGTCCGCGCAAGGTCGCGGCCTTCCGCGATCGTGACGCCGAGAACCGGCCGAGCGCGACCGTCGTGCTGAAGCTGCGCCCCGGCGCCGGATTCGACACGGTCGCTCGCGCCGCCGCCTCGATCGCCGGCTCGCAGCTGATGGTGCCGCCGACCAACATCGAGGTCGTCAGCTCGACCGGCTCGCAGCGCTACCGCTACGACCCGGACCGCGACACCGGCAGCGGCACGTCGGAGTTCCTGACGCTGCAGCGCACGATGAGCGAGGACCGCACGCGCCTCGCGCAAGAGCGCCTCGACCAGCTGTGGCCGGGCAAGACCTCGGTCGCCGTCAGCGTCGAGCTCGATCCGTCGTGGGAGATCCGCAGCGAGAAGGTGCTGCCGACCGAGGCCATCGTGCTGTCGGAGACGGTCAAGAAGGACGCCACCGAGTCGTCGACCGCCAAGACCGACGCCGACGGCAACAAGAACACGAGCAAGAACGAGGTCAAGGAGCGCAAGTACGTCACCGACATCGGCGAGCGCCGCACCGGCAAGCTGATGCCGGAGATCAAGCGCCTGACCGTCGCCGTGCTCTACGACCGCGCGATGCAGGACGCGCAGGGCTTCAACAAGACCGACCTCGAGAACGCCGTGAAGGCGATCGTCGGTTGGGACCCGTCGCGCGACAAGCCCGACGCGTTCAGCACGCTCGTCGGCGACTTCGCGCCGCTCGAGGCCGCGCCGGAGCCGGCCGCCGGCCCGGGCATCGCCGAGACGGCGCTGCGCTGGGGGCCGACCGTCGGCCAGGTCCTCGGCGTGCTCGTCGTCGTGATGTTCCTGCGCGGGCTGTTCCGCCGCTCGGGCAAGGCGCCGGCCGCGTCGGCCGACGCCGCGGCGCCGGCCAAGGCCGGGTCCGCCGAGGAGAACCTCGCGCCCGAGGAGCAGCAGAAGCGCATGCGCCGCGAGATCGAGCGTTCGATCGCCGAGGACCCCGCCGCGCTCGCCAAGCTGTTCGAGTCCTGGCTCGTCGAGCAGAAGAACTGATCCCCAGCAGGTAGACCATGCCCGCCACCCAGAAGCCGATGTCCATCGACCGCACGATCGCGACGGTCCTGCTGTCGATCGACCAGGATCTCGCGGCCAAGGTGCTGCGCAGCTTCAGCGACGACACGCTCGACAAGGTCACGCGCGCCATGCAGGAGCTGCAGGAGCTGGCCGTCGATCGCGACGCCGTGCGCGGCTGCTACCTGACCGCCGTGCAGCGCATGCGCCAGGGCGGCGTCGCGCTGGGCGACGTCGGCGGCATGATGAAGAACGTGCTCTCGCGGGCCTTCGGCGAGGAACGCAGCGCCGACGTGGCGCGCCGCGCCAACAGCGACATCCTGGCCAAGCGCCCGTTCGCGGTGTTCGAGTCGCTCGGCGCCTCGGACCTCGCCAACCTGCTGACCGAGGAGCACCCGCAGATCGCGGCCGTGTTCCTCGCGCACCTCGACCGCAAGAAGGGCGGCGAGGTCCTGCAGCACCTCGAGGAGGACATGCGCGCCGACCTCGTGCAGCGCGTGGCCACGCTCGACCGCACGCCGGCCGACGTCGTGCAGCGCGTGCTCGACGTCATGCGCAAGAAGGTCAAGGACCTCGGCCTGACGACGCTGCGCAGCGAGCCGAAGGCGTGGGTCAAGGCCGCCGCGTCGCTGCTCAACAACCTGGGCGGCGGCGACAAGGCGGTGCTCGAGAAGATCGAGTCGCTCGACGCCGACATCGCCGGCGCGATCCGCGAGGAGATGTTCACGTTCGACGACATCCAGAAGCTCGACAAGAAGTCGATGCAGAAGATCCTCGCCGCCGTCGACAGCCGTCAGCTGGCGGTCGCGCTCAAGGCGGCGATCCCGCCGGTCGAGCAGGCGATCCTCGGCAACCTCAGCAAGCGCGCCGGCGACATGGTGCGCGAGGAGCGCGACAACCTCGGCCCGACGCCGCTCTCCGAGGTGATCGTCGCGCAGACCGAGATCCTCAAGCTGATCCGCGACCTCATCGACAAGGGCGAGATCAAGGCCGGCGGCGCCGCCGAACAGATGCTCTGACCATGACCTCGAACACCGCCAACAAGGCTCCCGGCGTGCTCGTCGGCCTGCGCATGCACCCGCGTCGTCCGGCGCCGGGCGCCCCCGACGTCGCCACGCAGCTGCTCGACCTCAAGGTCCGCGAGCAGGCGCGCCTCGCCGCCGAGGCGGCGCTGCGCGACCTGTGCAAGGCCGCGGGCGCGGCGGTGCGCGAACTGCCGGGCCAGGTCGACGCGCGGCTCGAACAGGTCGCGCGGATCTCGGTCGAACTCGGTCTCGCGATCGCGCGCGAGATCGTCGGCGCGGCGCTCGACAAGGGCTTCGTCGATCCGACGCCGACCGTCGTCCGTTGCCTGCGCGACTGCGTGCACGGCAGCAGCAAGGCCGACCTCGTCGTCCGGCTCAACCCGCAGGACCTCGCCGGCGTGCAGGCGCGGCTCGCCGACCATGCCGAGCTGCAGCAGGAGATCGCGCAGGCGCGCTTCGTCGCGGACGCGACGGTCGCGCGCGGCGGCGTCCGCGCCGAGACCGGCGCCGGCCGGCTGCTCTACGACCCCAAGGACGCGCTCGCGCGCGTCTGCGACGAGGTCCGGCGCGAGGCCACGCAATGACGCTCCCCGCCGGGCTCGAACGGGCGCTCGCCGCCGCGCGCACGCTCAACCGGCCGCGCGCCGAAGGCCGCGTCCGCGCCATCAAGGGCATCGCCATCCAGGTCGCCGGCCTCGCCGCGGCGATCGGCGACACCTGCACCATCGCGGCGGAGGACGGCGCCTCGCCGATCCAGGCCGAGGTCGTCGGCTTCGACGGCGACGACACCGTCGTCATGGCGCTCGGCGACGCCAACCGCGTGGCGCCGTGGGACCGCGTGCAGAACGAGCACCGTCCGCTCACCGTGCCGATCGGCGCCGGCCTGCTCGGCCGCGTCGTCGACGCGCTCGGCCGGCCGCTCGACGGCGGCCCGCCGATCGTCGGCGCGCTGCGCCCGCTGACCGGCGACGCGCCGTCGCCGCTGCAGCGCGCGCCCATCCACGTGCCCGTCGAGACCGGCGTCTCCGCCATCGACGGGGCGCTGACGCTCGGCAAGGGCCAGCGCATCGGCATCTTCGCCGGCTCCGGCGTCGGCAAGTCGACGCTGATGGGCCAGATCGCCCGCAGCAAGGCGGGCGAGGTCAACGTCATCGCGCTGATCGGCGAGCGCGGCCGCGAAGTCGGCGAGTTCGTCGCCGAGGCGCTCGGCCCCGAGGGCCTGCGCAAGAGCGTGGTCATCGCCTGCACCTCGGACGCCGCGCCGATGCTGCGGCTCAAGGCGCCGCTGACCGCCGTCGCCATCGCCGAGGCGTTCCGCGCCAAGGGCGCGGACGTGCTCTTCATGATGGACTCGGTGACGCGCTACGCCATGGCGTGCCGCGAGGTCGGCCTCGCCGCCGGCGAGCCCCCGACGCTGCGCGGCTATCCGCCGTCGCTGTTCGCGTCGCTGCCGCGGCTCGTCGAGCGACTCGGCTCCGACGGCAACGGCACGATCACCGGCCTCTTCACCGTGCTCGTCGACGGCGACGACATGAACGAACCGGTCGCCGACGCGCTGCGCGGCTACCTCGACGGTCACGTCGTGCTCAACCGCAAGATCGCCGAGCGCGGCCGCTTCCCGGCCATCGACGTGCTGGCGTCGATCAGCCGCTTGATGCCCAAGGTCTCCACGCCCGAGCACCAGAAGCGGGCGCGGCGGCTGCGCGAGCTGATGGCGCACTACGAGGAGAACCGCGACCTCGTCGCGGTGGGGGCGTACCGCAAGGGCTCCGATCCGTTGCTCGACCAGGCGATCGCCAAGGTCGCCGCGATCGAGGGCCTGCTGTACCACGGCAGCGAGTCGCGGCCGGCGAACGAGACCCAGCGCCTGCTGCAGCAGATCGCCGGCGTCTGAGCCCTGGTCCGGCGGGGCCGTAGCCCGCCGGCGCCGACTGGCCGACGCCCCGCTGCCGGCCGTCCGGCGCCGGTGTTGCGTTCTGCCGCACCCCGGCTCCGGCGCCCGGCGGGAAGCGCGACATTCGCTCAGCTTTTCCCCATGCCACGGTCGATACGGCCCACATGCGTCGCTTCCGCTTCCGTCTCGCTCCGGTCCTGCGCCTGCGCGCGCAGCTGGAGCGCACCGCCCGCCGCGAGCTCGCGGCGGCGATGACGACGCTGTCGACCATCGACCAGCAACTGGCGGCCGCCGCCCAGGGCCTGCGCGACTGCAGCGAGCAGTCGGCGCTGCCGGGGGCCGTCGGCGCGTTGTCGAAGGCGCTCGAGGACGGCCTGCGCCGCCACCAATGGCGGCTGCAGAAGAAGCAGCAAGAGGCGCAGAAGCGGGTCGACGTCGCGCGCGGCGAGTACGCGCAGCGCGCGCGCGACCTCAAGGCCCTGCAGAAGCTGCGCGAGCAGCAGAAGACGACGTGGCGCGTCGAGGCGCTGCGGGTCGAGCAGGCCGAACTGGACGAGATCGCGGCCCTGGCGCGCGGCGCCAAGGCAGCACAAGCGAACGAGGAAGGAGCGCTCCGATGATCGGAATCGTCGTCAAGGTCGCGGTGGGGACCCTGCTGTTCGCCGGCACGCTCGTCGGCGGCCTCGCGGCTACCGGCCGCCTGAACCACGAAGGCACGGCCAACATCCCCGTGCTGAACATGCTGTTCCCGGCGCCGCCGGAGCCCGCCGAAGGCGAGGCGACCGACGGCGCGGCGACGGCCGACGGCCAGGACGCGTCCGCGGACGGCCACGCCACGCCCGCCGACGCGCACGCACCGACCGAGGACGGCCACGCCGGCCCGGCCGACGCGGCCCATGGCGAGCAGGATCCGGTCGCTGCCGGCGAGCCTCGCAAGCAGAAGGTCGGTCGCTCGCTCAACGAGCCCGAGCCCAAGGCCGGCGGCCACGGCGGCGACGCCCACGGCGCGCCCGCCGCCGATCCGCACGGCAAGCCCGCTGACGCGCACGGCAAGCCGGCGACGGACGATCACGGCAAGCACGCTGCGACCGCGAACGGCAAGGACAAGGGCGGCAAGGCCACGCCGCCGGAGCGCGACTTCGGCATGCTCGCCGCGTCGCTCGACGCCGCGAAGGCGCAGTACTCGCCCGGCAACCTGTATCGCTTCGACGGCCTGCCCGCCGGCGTCACGCCGGAGCAGATCAACGACGCGTGGCAGCGTGTCCAGGCGCAGCTCGCCGACCTCGATCGCCGCAAGGTCGTCCTCGACCAGCAGGAGCAGCAGCTGCGCGAGCTCGGCGAGGACATCAGCCGTCGCCAGGTCTCGCTCGGCAAGGAGCGCGTCGAGGTCGAGCAGATGCAGCGTCAGCTCGACGCCAAGATCCAGAAGTTCCAGGAGACGGTCACGCTGGTCCGGGCCGACGAGGTCGCGGCGCTCAAGCGCAACGCGCAGACGTTGACGGCGTTCGAGCCGAGCAAGTCCGCCGAGCTGATCGAGGCGCAGTGGAAGACCGAGAAGGGCCAGGACGAGGCGCTCAAGCTCATGGAGTTCATGGACAAGGACGCGCTCAACGAGATCCTCGCGGCGCTGCCCGGTCCGACCACGGCGGACATCCTGAAGAAGCGCCTGCGGGTCGCCAAGGAACCCGCCGCGCCGCCGAAGTGACGACGCCATCGGCGCGACCGCGACATGGCCGGCCGGCTACAGGGCCGGGCGTCTCGATCCGATAACGACCACACAACGCACCGACCGGAGACGACACAGTGGCCGACGACAAGAAGAAGGACGCCGAGGCGAAGGCCGACGACGGCAAGAAGAAGAAGGGCCTGCCGGCCATCGTGCTCGTCATCGCGGGCGCGGTCATCGGCGGCGCCGGCGTCGTGTTCGCCGTGCCGCCGAAGGTCAAGGAAGTGCCGGTGCCGACGCCCGTCTTCGAGGTCGTCGACGTCACGCACCCCGACTCGATCAAGAAGACGCTGAACCCGCGCTCGACGTCCGGCAAGGGCACGGCGCGCGTCGAGTTCAAGTTCATCTACTCGGTCCGCGAGGACCGCGAGCAGGAGGCCTTCGAGCGCATCAAGGCCAACTGGGAGCTCGCCAACAGCAAGACGCTGATGCTGCTGAAGAACCGCACCATGCGGGAACTGCAGGACCCGACCGGCATCGTCGCGCTCGAGAAGGACCTGCTCGACGAGCTCGATCGCGCGCTGTTCCCCGGCAAGCCTGCCGAGAAGGTCGCTCGGGTCGAGCGCATCCTGTGGGTCGACATGCTGTTCCAGTGAGCCGCGAGGGACCCCCGTGACCCAGACCCCCAACGAGATCCTCAGCAACGACGAGATCGACGCGCTGCTGCAGATGTTCCGCAACGACGTCGCGGCGTTGGAGGCTCCCGGCGAACCCCGTCGCCCGGCCCCCGCGCCGGTGACCGGCGCCGACGGCGTCGTCGTCAGCCCGATCGACCTGCTGAAGCCCAATCGCATCGGGCGCGAGCACCTGCGCGGCCTCGAGCGCTACTTCGAGAGCGCCGGCAAGCTGCTCTCGGCCACGATCGGCGACAAGCTCCGCCTCGACACCCGCTGCGACTGCGTCGCCGTCGAGCAGCTGCGCTTCGGCACCTGGCTCGACCAGCTGCCCGGCCCGGTCGCGATCTACGTGCTGCAGCTCGAGCCCTTCAAGCTGCCCGCGCTGCTGACCGTCAGCACCAGCCTGCTCTACGGCGCCGTCGACCGCATCCTCGGCGGCTCGGGCAAGGTGCAGAAGGTGCCCAAGGACTTCACGCTCGCCGAGCACACGGTCGCCGAGGCCCTGGTGGGCCCGTGCCTCGACCGCATCTGCGAGGCGCTCGCCGACGTCGTCAAGCTGAAGTGGACGATCGCCAACCGCTTCTGCAACCCGTCGATGGCGCAGATCCTGCCGTCGCAGGACGTCGTCGTGTCGGCCTACTTCCAGGCGTCCGGCGACTTCCTGCTCGGCGACCTGCGGCTCGTGCTGCCGTTCGCGTCGGTCGAGCCGCTGCTGGACAAGTTCGGCAAGGACACCGTGGCGCGCATGGAGCCCGGCGCGATGAAGCAGAAGCTCGGCCAGTCGGTGCGGCAGATGCCGATCGACGTCGCCGTCGAGCTGGGCGCCACGAGCATCCGCCTGCGCCAGCTGATGGAGCTGCAGCCGGGCGACGTCATCCCGCTCGGCGCCCGCGTCGGCGAGCCGGCGGTGGTGCCGGTCATGGGCAAGCCGAAGTTCACCGCGCACATCGGCAAGATCGGCAACAGGTTCGGCGTGCAGGTTGCCGATGTCATGGGTCGTTAGGCCATGGTCGACGAAAAGAACAACGACGGGACGTGGGGCGCCGAACAGGTCGCGCAGGCGAGCGCCGAGCTCGCGGCAGCGGCCGTGCAACCGGTCGCCTTCGGTCAGTTGGGCGGCAGCGCCAAGGGCGAAGCCAACCGCAACCTCGACCTGCTGCTCGACGTCGACATCCCGATCGCGGTCGAGGTCGGCCGCGCCAAGATGTCGCTCGAGGACGTGCTGAAGCTCGTCCCCGGCAGCGTCATCGCGCTCGACAAGAAGGCCGAGGAGCCCGTCGACCTGCGCGTCAACGGCAAGCTCGTCGCCCGCGGCGAGGTCGTCCTGGTCGACGATTGCTACGGCCTGCGCATCACGCAGATCGTCGACGCCCAGGGCCGCATCGAGAGCCTGCGCTGAGCGCGGGCGCCCGCCCGTCGGCGAAGCACTGACGTCGACGATCCCGCGCGGGCGGGTCGCCCGGCGCGCCGAGCCACGGTCGCTCCCACGCCGGCCCAGATGCCTTCGTCGCCGGCGAAGCAGCCCGTACGCTCGCCGCCGTGACCGCCCAACCGTTCGTGCTCGGCATCGGCCGGGCGCTGCACGCCCTCGGCAGCCCGTCGTACCGCATCGAGGACGCGATGGACGCGTGCTGCCGCGCGCTCGGCCTCGAAGGCAGCTTCTTCTCCACGCCGACGGCGATCTTCGCCTCGCTCGGCGAACGTGGCGGGCCGCAGACGACGACGCTGCTGCGCGTGCAGCCGGGCGACATCGACCTCGGCCGCCTCGCCGAGCTGTACGCGATCCGCGACGCGGTGCTGCGCGGCGGCACGTCGCCGGCGGACGGCCTGCGCGCCATCGAGCGCGTGATGGCCAAGCCGGAGCGCCATGGCCGCGTCCTCGACGCGGTCGCGCACGGCCTCGGCGCCGCCGGCGCCGGCGTGCTCTTCGGCGGCGGCGCG
>JBEITC010000626.1:0-1852 GCA_040375075.1 Planctomycetota bacterium
CATGCCCGGCTCGGCAAGCATGCCCGGCTCGGCAAGCATGCCCGGCTCGGCAAGCATGCCCGGCTCGGCAAGCATGCTCGGCTCGGCGCCGCTGGGCGGTTTCGCTCCCGCGCACGCTCCCGCGCACGCGCACGCCGGCAACGCCAACGGCAATGGCAACGGCCACGGCACCGGCCATCCGCCGGCCGGCAAGCGCGCGTCGATCGTCGGCCACATCCCGGTGACGTGGCGCACCGTCGACGAGCTGCCCGCGGACGGCGAGCTCGCCGAGCGGCTGGCGCAGTGCGTCGACCTGATCCTGCGCGCGCAGGCGCGCCACGGCAGCGAGGAGGTCTGGTTGTCGCCGTTCCTCAAGGGCGCGATGAGCCAGCACTTCAGCGGCCTCGTGCATCCCGAGCGGCGCGCGCTCGTCAACGAGCTGCGCCACCGCGGCGTGATCCGCATCGAGGAGCGCGAAAATCAGTATGCCGATCATCCGTATTCGGTGATCGTGCTCGACCCGGCGCACCCGATGGCGGTTGCCGCCAAGGAACGCGCGCGCCGGCGCGACGAGACCAAGTGACCCGCGTCCCAACCGGAAGCCCCACGATGAAGCCTGCGATCGTCCGCCCGTTGTTCGCCGCGCTGTGCGGCGCCCCACTGTTCGCGCAGACGTACGCCGACCTGACGGAGTCGCGCAACATGCCGAATCCCTACGGCAGCGTGTTCCAGGTCGAGGGCGGCGCGATCGGCACGAAGGCCGACGACGAGGACCCCGACGTCGGGCTCGAGGACGACATCAGCTGGGACGGCCGCGTCTACTGGCGCAATGGCGCCGTCGGCGGCCGGCGCGGCGTGCTCGAGGCGTACGGCGGCCGCGACGGCTTCGTCGGCAGCTGGCAGGACGCCAAGCTGATCGGCGATGAAACGGTGACGCGCGTCGAGCTGCGCGCGCGGCCGTGGATGTTCTATCGCGACGGCTTCTACGGCCGCGACGACGAGCTGCGCCCCAACGGCTTCTACGAAGGCAGCGACTACGAGGCCTACGTCGGCTTCGGCAAGGCGCTGCAGGAGGGGCTGTACCTCGAGTTCGGGCCGTACTTCCGCAGGCTCGACTTCGAGCGGCGCCCGTACGCGCAGGGCGCGCAACCCATCGGCTCGTCGTCGCCCGACACCTTCCTCACGCCGGACGACCACAACGCGTACGGCGGCCGCCTCTACGTCGAGCAGTCGTCGGTGCAGTACGACCGTCGCCGCGGCGTGCCGCGCGCCGGCTACGTGCTGACGCTCGGCGGCGACCGCGAGTGGAACGACAGCGACAAGGAGTTCGGCGTCGTCGGCGGCTACCAGACCAGCCTCGCCTCCGCCTACTGGCGCGCGCGCGGCCGTCTCGACTGGTACATCCCGGCGTCGGACGACCTCTGCTGGGAGATCTTCGGCAGCGGCGGCTGGCAGGACGAGAAGGACCGCGTGCAGAACTCCGAGGGCCAGCGCCCGCTCGGCAACCAGTGGGGCGACCTGCAGGCGCGGCTGCGCATCCACCTCGGCAACGCCTTCTCGATCACGCCGTACGCGCAGGGCCAGTACTCGCGCACGCTGTCCGAGGACGGCTTCGACTCCGACAAGAACTTCTTCTTCGGCGGCGGCGTCGAGTCGTGGCTGCACTTCGGCGACTTCGTGTCGCTGCACGGCTACTGGTCGTACCTCGACAACGACAACCGGCCGTCGATCCGCATCGACCGCGACGTGCACGGCGAGCAGATGTTCTACCTCGGCATGGCGATCCGCTTCGGCGTGACGCGCCGCTGAGTCCGCGCGCGGCAGCGGCGCCACGCGCGCGCCGGCTGCCGTCGGCGACCGCTGGCGCGAACGC
>JBEITC010000241.1:0-6027 GCA_040375075.1 Planctomycetota bacterium
CCCAGGCCTTCAACGCTCTCACCGCCGCGGTTGGCGTCGCCGATGCGCCCGCACCGCTCCTAGCGCGTGTCCAAACCGCCCCATCTCGTCCCGCCCATCGCCGCGTCCACCGCCCCGCATCCGCTCCCAGGCCTTCAACGCCCACCCCGCCCCAACTCGTCCCGCCCATCGCCGCGGCTGCGCTCCTCACACCGCCCACCCCCCGCCGCCCCACCCGCGCTAGCCCTTCACCGTCGCGAGCGACTCCTTCACCGCGGCGACGCGCGCCTGGAACACCGCGTCCGTCGCCGCGAACTCGGCGACGCGCAGGAACGACGGCCGCCACGGCAGCGTCGGCTCGATGACCCACACCGCGACCAGATACCCGACCTTCTCGCCCTGCACGTTCGCCGCGAACGACAGCCACCGGCCGACGCCGCCGGCGGCGTTCTTCGCTTCGCCGTCGTCCTTCAGCTCGTAGCCGCGCGCGACGAGGTCCTGCTTCAGCGTGTCGATCCAGAACGTCACCGCGCCCGGCGTCGGCTCGGCGAGGTCGCGGACGCGCAGGCGCGCGTCGTCGCTGGTGATGGCGCGGAAGCCTTCGCCGGCGTCCTTCAGCACGACGAAGTCGACGGGCGGCCGCATCGGCGCCGCACAGGCGGCGGCGAACGCGGCGACGGCGAACAGTGCACCTTGGAGCGATCGCATGGTCAGAAGCCCCCCATCATGGCGTCGGCGCCGACGCGGTTGATCCACGGGAACCGGCTGCGCTGCTTGGGTCGCGGCGGCGGCGGCGGCGCCTGCGCGATCGCCTGGAAGGTCGCCGACAGCGTCGCCAACGCCACCTGGTCGGCGAGGTACTTGCGCCGGCCTTCCATGCGCTCGATCTCCTCGGTCAGCCGCCGCAGTTCGGCCTCGACCTTGAGGATGTCCTCGACCTTCTCGGCCTTGGCGAGCACCTCGAGCAGCCGCTCGCGCGCCTTGCGGGCGGTGTCGAGCCGGATGCCGAGGTCGAGGAACTCCTCGGTGACGTCGTTGGCCTGCCGCGACTCGTCGAGCACGCGGCCAGCCACGCGCAGTGCCGCGAGCGCCTCGTCGAAGCGCTGCGCCGGCAACCGCACGGTCCACGTCGCCCCCTGCTGGCTCTGCAGGTACCCGCCCCACGCCATCACCTGCGCCAGGAAGGCGCGTCCGGCGTCCTCGGGGCGCGCGACCTCGACGCGAATCTCACCGCGATAGACCAGCATGCGGTCGCTCGCCGGCGGCGTGGCCGACGGATCGCCCGCGCGCGGATCGAGGCCGAGGCGACGACCGCCGGGGCCGCCTTCGCCGCGGTTCGCCTTGGCGAACGATACGTCGTTGGCGGGCTGGCCGGCGACGAAGCCAGGTGCCGGCTCGGCGCTCGCGCGTTCGAAGTCGTCGTAGCCCACCGGCGTCCCCGGCGCGCCGGGCGCGTGGCACGCCGCCAACAACAGGAACCACACCGCCGTCAGCAGTCGCATGCGCATCGTTGGCACCTCACGCGCCGGATGCGGCGCGGTCGCGGGTTGTACCACGAAGCCTTACCATCCCGCGCGATGTCGATGCTCGCCGCGCTGCTGTCGTCCGTCCTGCTGTCCCCGCTCGCCCAGGATCCGGGCAGCGCGCCAGCGCCCGCCGCGCCCGCGCCGGCGCGCATCGAGTGGCAGCGCTCGCTCGCCGACGCGCTCGCCGTGCAGTCAGCGACCGGCTTGCCGCTGCTCGTCGTCGTCAACATGGACGGCGAGGTGTTCAACGAGCGCTTCGCGAAGTCGACCTACAAGGACCCCGCCTTCATCGCGTCGACGAAGGGCTGGATCTGCGTCGTCGCCTCGCCCGACCGGCACACCGACAAGGACTACGACGCCGACGGCAACCGGATCGAGTGCCCGCGCTTTGGCGGCTGCACCTGCAGCGAGCACATCCAGATCGAGCCCGAGCTGTTCCGCCGCTACTTCAACGGCACGCGCAACGCGCCGCGCCACGTCGGCGTCACCACGCAGGGCGCGATCACCTTCGACCGCTTCCTCGACACCAGCATGCAGACGGCGATCGACGCGATCGCCAAGAACGCCGGCGACGCCAGCAAGCAGCCGGGCCCGAGCACGGACCTCGCCGCGCTGTTCGGCCGTCGCGACGCGCTCGCCCGTCGCACGCTCGAGGCGATGTGGAAGCGCGGCGACGCCGCCGCCCGCAGCAAGCTGATGGAGGCCGCCGCGGACGCGACCAACGAGCCGATCGACCTGCTGCGCGCCGGCCTGCGCGACGACAACGCCGACGTCGCCGCCAAGGCCGCCCTCGCGCTCGCCAAGCGCGGCGGCAAGGACGCGCTGATCGACCTCGAGGACGCGCTCGCGCGCCAGCCCTCCGGCCCGGTGCACGACGCGCTGGTCGCCCGCGTCGTCGAACTCGCCAAGTCCGACGACGCCGCCAAGCGCCTCGCCGCGCACCTGACGGCGCCGGCCGTGCCCTCCCGCATCGCCGCGCCGTGGAGCAACGGCTGGTCGTCGCCGCGCTACGACGACGGCGACCGCGCCGCGATCGAGAAGGAGCTCGATCGCTGCGAGGCCGCGCTCAAGCAGAAGCCCGACGACGACGAGACGCGGCTCCAGCTCGCCACCGCGCAGCTCGCGCTCGCCGACGTGCTCGCGCGCGACGGCGAGAAGGGCCCCGAGTTCTGGTTCGCCGACGCCATCGCCAGCGCGCGCAAGGTCAAGGCCAAGGACCTGCAGCCCGAGGCGCAGGCAGTCGTCGCCTACGCCGCGTACATGACCGGCGAGTCGCAGGTCTGCGGCACGGCGCTGGCGCTGGCGCAGTCGGCGACGCAGAACGCCCGCCAGCCGTCGCCAGCGCTCGCCGCGCGCTTCCTCGACGTCGCCGTCGCCGGCACCGCCAGCAAGGTGTTCGCCGACGCCGGCAACAACGCCGCGCGGGCGTGGCGCGCCGAGATCGACCGCGTGGGCGCGATGCTCGACCTGATGAGCGAGCGCAAGGCCGCGCGCGAAGGCGCGCTGCTCGCCGGCGCCGGCCTGCTGGAGTACGGCGGCCTGCGCGCGCAGGCGCGCGCCCGCCTCGCCGACGCCGTCGCGCGCTTCCCCGGCTCGGCGAAGGCGCACGAACGCTGGCGCGCCCGCCTGCTCGTCGACGTCGGCGTCGGCGGCATGCGCAAGGCGTACGCCAGCTTCGTCGACGCGGCGGCCAACAAGCCCGAGGCCGAGTGGTTCGCCGGCTACGCCGCGCTGGTCGCTGGCGAGGTCGAGACGCGCGAGAAGCGCGCGCCGCAGGCGCTGTCGGCCTACGGCGAAGCCGTCGAGCGCCTCGCGCGCAGCGCCGCCGGCAACGCCGACTTCGCCGACTCCGCCAACGGCCTCGCCGTGCTGGCGCTCGCCGGCCGCGCCGACCTGCTGGCCGAGGACGGCAAGCCCGACGAAGCCGCCGCCGACCTGCTGCGTGCGTGGGGCCTGCGGGCCGAGAGCTTCGACGACCAGGACGGCCTGCAGCGCAAGCCGCGCGGCGTCGCCAGCCGCGTGGCGCAAGCGCTCGAGAAGGCCGGCAAGGCCGAACTCGCCGCCAAGCTCAAGCCGATGCTGCCGTAGCGGCCGTGCGCGCCGTAGGCTCGGCGCCATGTTCGAAGGCTTCACCGACGACGCCAAGAAGGCGATGTCGCTCGCGCGCCACGAGGCGCTGTCGCTGCGCCACGACTACATCGGCTGCGAGCACCTGCTGCTCGGCCTGCTGCGGCTGCCGGCCGGCGGCGCCGCCGAGGCGCTGCACACGCTCGGCGTCGATCCGGCGAAGGTCCGCGCCGCCGTGCTCGCCGCAGCGCCGCCGAACGCGACCGAGCCGACGATGCAGCAGCTGCCGTTCACGACGACGGGCAAGAAGGCGCTCGAGGGCGCGTTCGTGACCGCCGGCGGCGGCACGCTGGCCAGCGTCGGCCGTGCGCTGACGATCGGCAGCGAGCACCTGCTCGCCGGCGTCGCCTCTGCCAACGGCCCCGGCGCCAAGGCGCTGCTGGCGGCCGGCTGCGAGCCCGCGGCCGTCGCGCGCGCCGCGAAGGCCGTCGCCGCCGGCCAGCGCGACCGCAGCAAGGTGCGCGCGCTGCTGATCAGCAACTCGACGATGCACGGCGGCGGTTACCTGCAGCACTGCGAAGCACAGATCCGCGACTTCCTCGGCGCGCAGCGCAAGGTGCTGTTCGTGCCGTACGCGCTGCACGACCACGCCGGCTACGCCAGCAAGGCGAAGGCGGCGTTCGCGGAACTCGGCTGCGAAGTGACCTCGGCGCACGAGGCCGCCGATCCCGCCGGCGCGGTCGCTGACGCGCAGGCCGTCTTCGTCGGCGGCGGCAACACCTTCCGGCTGCTCAAGGCGCTCTACGACACCGGCCTGCTCGGCGCGATCCGCCGGCGCGCGCTCGCCGGCATGCCGTACATCGGCAGCAGCGCTGGCACCAACGTCGCGACCGTCTCGATCCGCACGACCAACGACATGCCGATCGTCATGCCGCCGTCGTTCGACGCGCTCGACCTCGTGCCGTTCCAGATCAACCCGCACTACCTCGACCCGGATCCTGCGAGCAAGCACATGGGCGAGACGCGCGAGGAGCGGCTGCGCCAGTTCCACGAAGAGCACGCGACGCCAGTGCTCGGCCTGCGCGAAGGCTGCATGCTGCGCGTCGAAGGCCCCACGGCGACGCTGCTCGGCACGACCGACGCGCGGCTGTTCCGCCGCGGCCAGGCCCCGACGGAACACCGGCCGCCGTGTGATCTGTCGTTCCTGCTCGATCCGGCGTTCGCCTGAGTGGCGGGCGCGCGCGTTGCGCCGATATCGGCATCGCCGGATACTGACCCGTCCGCCATGCCGCCCGACGCAGCCATCGCACCGCAGGGCCGCATCCGACGCGCCCTCGCTGCGTTCGGCGCGCCCTCGCCGTGGATCGCTGCGGCGCTGGCGCTGCACCTCGGCTTCGTCGTCGTGCGCTTTCCCGGCGGCGCCGTGCACAAGCGTCTGCGCACGATCGCCGAGCAGCGCGAACACGGCGATCTCTGGCACTTCCGTCATCAGGACGAGCCGACGCGGCGCCTCGTGGCATGGCTGCTCGCCGAAGTCCCCCGGGACCAAGCCGTGTTGTTCGAAGGTTCGACGCGCGGCGTGATCGAAGCGCTCTCGTCGGCGGTCTTCCCGGCGACGCTCGTGCGGTCGTCGGCCCTGCGACCCGACGGCACCGCCGGCGGCCGGCCGGTGTTCCGCGGTCGCCCGCCGTGGCTGCCGGCCGCTGCGCCGGACGCGCCGCCCGGAGCGATCGCCTGCCGCGCCGGCGCGCTCCATTGGAGAACGCGGTGACCCTTCGCGCCGCCGCCGACGGGTCGACGCTGCGCGCGGAGTTCGACGCGACGTCGTGGGCGGCGTGGACGCTGGCCCTGTTCACGGTCGCCGCACACGGCCTGATGTTCGCGGGCGGATCGCTGGGCCCATGGTTGCTGCCGGCCGCCGGCGCCGGCGCCGCGCTGCTGCGGCGACCGCAGCCACCGACCATCGGACTGCTCGCCAGCGGCATCTGTCTCGCCGCGGCCGCGATGATCGCCTACGGCGCGGTGGCCACCACCGATCGCATCTGGGACGGGTTCACGACGTGGACGGCGAACGCGCGCCGCCTCGCGCTCGACGGCACGCTGCGCCACCCGTGGTTCGTCGACCGCGACGTCTACGTGTCGGCGCGCGGCTACCCGCTGCTGCAGCCGGCGCTGTTGGCGCAGACGATGCAATGGCTCGGCGAACGCGGCGGCCGGCTGCTGTTCGTCGGCATCTGGGCCGCGATGGTCGCCGGACTCGCGCGCGGCCTGCAGCAGTCCGGTCTGGCGCCGCGACTGCGCGACGGCGCCGTCGTCGGGCTCGCGCTGGTGCCGGCGTTCGTCGAAGGCGGCGAAGGCGGCGCCGACTCGGGCTACGCCGACCTGCTGGTGGCGGCCGTGCTGCTGCAAGCCGCCGTCGCCGTCGCCGGCAACCGCGCGCTCGCCGCCGCGCTCG
>JBEITC010000469.1:0-3178 GCA_040375075.1 Planctomycetota bacterium
ACGGCCGCCGGCGCGTCGTCGCCCAACCTGGCGCGCCTCGCCAGCGCGTGTCCGGCGGGCGCGGTCGATCTCGGCGGCGGCTGCGCCGCTGCGAGCGCGGCAGCGACGCGCTGGCCGTGGCTCGGCGGCGCGCTCGAGACGGCCGCCACCGGCTTGCCGACGTTCGCGTTCGCCGTGGCGGTAACCGGGCTCGCGCCCGCGAACGTGCCGCTCGCCACGCTGCTGCCGCAAGGGCAGCCGGGGTGCGCGCTGCTCGTGACGCCCGACCTGCTCGACGCCGCGCTCGCCGTCAGCGGCACGGCCCGCGTCGCGCTGCCGATCCCGTCGCAGGCGGCGTTGCTCGGCCTGACGCTGCGGCAGCAGTACGTCAGCTTCGAGCTCGACGCCAATGGTCGGCTGACGACGGTGACCGCGACGAACGCGCTCGCGGCGACGATCGGCGCGTTCTGACGCCGACGACACCGGCGCTTCCGCCGCGCGGTCGAATCGCCGTTGCCGCGTCGACTTTCGGGGCTAGTCCCTCCGGCGGGCCCGCCGGCGTCGCCACCGCCCTGTACACTTGCACGCCGCCATGATCCGGACCGCCATCACGTCCCTGTTCTTCGCCGCCGCCGCGCTCGCGCAACAGGTGCAGGTGATCGCGCCCAACGTGCCGCCGGTCAACGTCGACCGGCCGTTCGCCGGCGGCGTCGGTCGCTACCAGCAGTGGCACTCGGCGGCGAGCCTGCAGGGCGCCGTGCTCGAACCGATGCGGCTCGAGCAGATGGAGTTCTTCGCCGGCACGACGCCGACGTCGCAGGCCGCGCAGATCGACTGCGAGATCTTCGTCGGCCACGGCAAGTCGTTCGGCGTCACCGGCTCGTTCGACGGCAACTTCGACGGCCCGCCCGTGCTGGTGAAGCCGCGCGCGCTGCTGCCGCTGATCGCCGGCGCGCCGGGCCAGGTCGTCGTCACCGTGCCCTTCACCACGCGCTTTGCGTGGGATCGCACGCGCCCGCTGTTGTGGGAAGTGCGCGTCCACGGCAACAACCTCAGCAACACGCCGTTCCCCTACAACTTCCGCGGCACGACGACGTCGATCGGCTCGGTCTCGCGCGTGTACGGCACCGGCTCGGTCGGCGTCGCCAACGGCACGACGCTCATCGGCGGCGGCATGCTGACGCGCTTCACCTTCCGCCCCGGCGCGGTGGTCCCGTACGGCGCCGGCTGCCCGGGCGAAGGCGGCTTCGTGCCCGTCGGCGGCGTGGTCCAGGTGCCGTCGGTCGCGGCGTCGTGGACGCACCAGCTCTCGGCGGCGGCCTCGCAGCGCCCGGCGCTGTGGGTCGTCGGCGTCGACAACTCGGCGCCCTTCCCGCTCGACCTCGTCAACCTGCTCGGCCTCGGCACGTCGACGTGCCTGTTGCACTTCAACCCGATCAACGCGATCGGCTTCACCACGGTCGGCGGCGGCCCCGGCACGGGCTCGGCGTCGTTCGCGTGGCAGTTGCCGCCGACCGGCGGCTACGCCGGCCTGTCGCTGTTCACGCAGTGGGTCGTGTTCGATCCGCTCGGCCCGAGCGCCTCGCTGGCGACGACCGGCGGGCTCTGGTCGATCGTCGCGCCGTTCGGCGGCTGACTCAGCGGTCGGCGCGCGGCGGCAGCAGCAGCTCGACCGGGTGCACGACGTCGATGGCGTGCCCGGCGCGCCGCAGGTGGCTGCGGATCTGCATCATGCAGCCGGGGTTGCCGGTGGCGACCACGTCGACGCCGGCGCGCGCGAGGCGCTCGGCCTTGCGCTGGCCGATCGCCTCGGCGGTCTCCGCCTGCAGCAGGTTGTAGATGCCGGCCGAGCCGCAGCAGTCCTCGGGCGCTTCGTGCGGCACGAGCTGCAGGCCGGGCACCTGCGCCAGCCGCGCGCGCGGCGGCTGGCGCACGCCCTGGCCGTGGCAGAGGTGGCACGGATCGTCGTAGGCGACCTTCTTGTCGCAGCGCGCCGGCGTCGCGGACAGGCCGTGCTCGGCCAGCACTTCGCTGACGTCGCGGCACTTGCCCGCGAACGTCGCGCCGGCGGCGTCGCCGAGCAGATGGCCGTACTCCTTCATCGCGCAGCCGCAGCCGGCCGAGTTGTTGACCACGACGTCGGCGGCGGCGAACGCGGCGACGTTGGCGCGCGCGAGCTCCTTGGCGCGCTCCGGCTGGCCCGCGTGCACCAGCAGCGCGCCGCAGCAGCGTTGCGCCTGCGGCACGTCGACCTCGAAGCCGTTGTGCAGCAGCAGGTCGAGCGTCGCGCGGTTCACGCGACCGAACATCGGCTCCATGATGCAGCCGGTGAACAGCGCGACGCGCACGCCGCGCGGCGTCACGCCGGCCGGCGGCCGGTGCAGGCCCGTCGGCAGCGGTCGCCGTTCGCGCGCCGACGGCACCGGCGGCGCGATCGCCGCCATCGCCTTCGGCAGCAGGCCGAGCCGGGCGGCGAGCCACTTCAGGCCGAGCAGTTCGGCGGCGCGCAGCAGCGCGAACACGGCGCGCAGCCGGCCCTGGCGCGCGACGACGTGCCAGAGCAGGAACGGCACGAGGCGGTCGGCGACGCCGCGCTTCTTGCCGGTCTTCGTCATCTGCGCGCGCGTGGCTTCGAGGATCTCGCCGTAGCGCACGCCGCTCGGGCACGCGGTCTCGCACGCGCGGCAGTCGAGGCAGCGATCGAGATACGGACGGATCGCCTCGGGGTCCTGCACGCGGCCTTCGGCGAGCGCCCGCATCAGGTAGATGCGACCGCGCGGCGAGTCGGCCTCGACGCCGAGGACCTGGTGCGTCGGGCACGTCGGCAGGCAGAGGCCGCAGTGCACGCAGTCGAGCGTGCGTGCGTACGGCGTCGCGGCGGCGGCGCCGTGGGCGGAGGGCTCACACGAGGATGCCATGGGGATCGAGTGCGGTGCGCAACGCGGCCGCGAGGCGGGCCGCGCCGGGATCGGTGGGGGAGCCGTGGTCGCGGCGGGCCGGCGAGTCCGTCGCGACGACGCGCGCGGCGACGCCGAGCGTCGCTGCGACGGCGAGCCACGCGTCGCTCGCTGCGGCGTCGGGCAACGCGGCTTCGAAGCGGCCGCCGCCGTGCCAGAGCATCGTCGCGCGCGCCGGCAGGGCGGCGAACAGGCCGGGTAGCGCGCTCGCGCGCGCGAGGCCGGCGACGACCTCGCCGCCG
>JBEITC010000189.1:0-7153 GCA_040375075.1 Planctomycetota bacterium
CGGCGCCAACGGCAGCGGCGTCACTTCGACCGCGCCGGGGCCGTGCACGTCGACGCGCAGGCAGCCACCATCGCGCTCGCCGTCCTGGTGGTGGCTCGGGAAGCCATCGGGCTCGTGCGTGCCGGCGTACCACGTCGGGCACGGCATGCCGACGACCTGTTGCTGGCGATGGAAGTCGCCGAGCGCGAGGTAGTCGAGCTTCGCCGCCTCGCCGCCGATCGTCTGCAGCGCGCGGCCAGCGCCGTCTTCGTCGAACGAGAGCGTCGCCGCGTGCACGAGGCCGACGCGGGCGCGGCCGGGGGCGCTGGCCGCGGCGCCGAGGTCGGCGAGCACGATCTGGTCGAAGCGCTGTCGCACCGGCTGCGCGATCACGTCGACGTCGCCGACGGCGATCCTGGTCAGGCCATCGCGCACGACGGTGAGGTTGGGCGCCAGCTTCGGCTGGTTCTGCGTGAAGGCGCGGCGCTCCCAGACGCAGCCAGCGCCGCCGTGGTCGTGGTTGCCCGGGATCGCGATCACCGGCAGGCCGAGGGCGCCGATGTGGCGCAGCGCCTCGACGATCCACTTGTCCTCGACTTCGTTGGTGTGGAACACGTCGCCGGCGACCAGCGCTGCCTGCGCGCCGATCGCGCGCGCGGCGGCGCCGATGCGGTTGACCGCAGTGAACCGCTCGGCGCGCAGTCGCGCCTGCGTGTCCGGGTCGTCGGACATCGCATGGAAGGTCTTGCCGAGGTGCCAATCGGCGGTGTGCAGCAGCGTGGTGGTCATTGTCCGAGGCCCCGGGCGGACGGACGGTCGGCGGCGATGCCCCCGGATCCCCGCACCGCACCGAGACGGCCCGATATAGCTGGGCCGAGGGGGTGGCGACAAGGCGAGCGCGGCGATGCCGTCCCCATGCCACCGGCGGCCCGGCTTCGCTGTCCCGTCGACGGTTGCCCGTTCGGCACTCTGAGGCATACTTCGGCGGCCCACTCGCGGAGAGCCATGCGCAGCGAACTCCTTGCCATCGTCGCAGCGATTTCGGCCGGCATTGCGCCCGGGCCGGGCGGGCGCGCGTGCGCCGACGACGGCGAACCGACGCGCGCGGCGGCGGTCGGCGGCGAGGATGGCGAGCACGGCAAGCACGGCGAGCGCAGCAAGGACGGTCGCGCCCGCGCGCCGCGGCGACCGCAACTGCGACCGATGGCGCGCAGCATCGCGTTCGCCGACGTCACCGCCGCCGCCGGCATCGCCGACCTCGGCATCTCGCATGGCGTTTCGGTCGGCGACTGCAACGGCGACGGCTGGCCGGACGTGTTCACCGGCGGGCACTACATGGCGCACCCGCGGTTGTGGCGCAATCTCGGCAACGGCGCGTTCGTCGACGACACCGCCGCGCTCATGCCGATGCCGATCGCGGACAACCACGGCGCGCAGTGGTTCGACGCCGACAACGACGGCGTGCAGGAACTCTACGTCACCGGCGGCGCTGGCTTCGGGCTCGGCGCTGCGCCCAAGCACTACTACCGGCGCAGCGGCGCGCTGCACTTCGACGTCGCTGCCGCCGCCGGCCTGGACCTGCCGCTGATGCGCGGGCGCACGCCGCTCGCCCTCGACGCCGACGGCGACGGCCTGCTCGACCTGTTGCTGGCGGCGCAGGTCCGCCCCGACCGGCAGTCGCCGCCCAGCCTCTACCAGCAGCGAGCGGGTCGCTTCCGCGAGGTCGGCTCCGCCGTCGGCTTCGGTGTCGGCGTCGGCACCGAGTTCGGCGTGCTCGGCGACCTCGATGGCGATGGCAAGTTGGACGCGCTGTTCGACGGCTACCCGCGCCGCGCCTACTCGTTCGTCGGCGGCGTGCAGAACATCACGCCGACCGTCGGGTTCCCGGCGCTGCCGCCGTTCCCGACCATGCACGACGCCGTGATCGCCGACCTGACCGGCGACGGCCGCAACGACGTCTACATGGCGCGCGAGAGCACCCGCAGCGCAGCTCACCGCGATGGCCCGCTGGCGATCGAGTTCGTCGCCAACCTCGACGGCGCCGAGCACGGCATCCGCTTCGGCTCGCTGCCGGGCCACGTGCTGTGGCTGGACTGGGGCGGCGTCTCGGGTTGGACGCCGGCGGACGTCTTCATCGGCGCGCAAGGCTGGAACCCGCCGCAGAACGGCGTGCCGCTCGATCCGAGCGATCCGGCCAACGCCGGCATCGCGCCGCACGCGCCCGGCCAAGCGCGCGGCATCTACGTCGGCTGGGACGCGTCGGCCCAAGAGTGGGTCTGCGTCTGCAGCACGCCGGAGTGGGCGGAGGCGCTGGTGCGGTTCATCTGCAGCCTTCCCGTCACCGCGCCGCAACCGATCGGCTTCGCGCCCCCCGGAGCGAATGCGTCCGACGTGCTGCTGGTCGGCGTCGGCAACGGCCCTGGCGGCGGCTACGCCAACCAGACGGCGGCGAGCGGCATCCCGTCGTGGTTGCGCGGCCGCTCGGTCGTCGCCGCCGACTTCGACAACGACATGGACCTCGACCTCTACGTCGAGCGCTCGACGCAGAGTTCCAACCTCGACAACGTGCTGCTCGAGAACCTTGGCGGCGGCATGTTCGCGCCGGCGCCCGCCGGCGTCGCGGTCGGCAGCCCGGAAGGCATCGGCGATTCGGTCGCGAGCTTCGACTACGACCGCGACGGCTGGATCGACCTGTTGGTCGTCAATGGCCTCGGCAGCGCCTTCCGCCAGCCGTCCTCGCCGGGCGCGTTCGCGGACGACGGCCAGACGCAGCTGCTGCGCAACGTCAGCGCCAACGGCAACCACTGGCTCGGCATCGAGCTCGTCGGCACGGCGTCGAATCGTGACGGCATCGGCGCCCGCATCGAAGTGCTCGCCGGCGGCGTGCGGCAGGTGCGCGAGCACGGCGGCGGCATGCACCGCCACTCGCAGAACCACGGCATCCACTTCGGGCTCGGCCCCAACGTCGCGGCCAAGCACGTGATCGTCGACTGGCCGAGCGGCCAGCGCACCGTCGTGCGCGGCGTCGCCGCCGACCAGTATCTGACGATCGTCGAATAGCGCGTCGAGTAGGCTCCGCGTCCGCGTGTCCGGACCTTCTCCTCTCGCCACGGCTTCGCCGCGCATCGCCCTGCTCGCCGGCGACCTGCATCCGCTCGTCGAGTGCGAGCGGTTCTACGCCGGCCTCGACGCGGTGGCGCAGGCGCATGGCGCGCCATGGCGCGCGTTCCACATCCTGGTCACCGACCCGCGCGAACTGGCGCCGGCGACGCGCGGCCGGCTCGGCGACGGCGTGCTGGTCTCGGCCGATCCGGCGGCGCACGCGCAGGACCTCGCGCGCTTTCGCGCGACGGCGCCGGCGGCGCTGGGGGCGTTGTTCGCCGAGCTGGCGTCGTTCTGGGGCTGCTCGCCGGACGAGGTGGCAGCACGCGCGGACGTGCGGCAGGCGCTCGCGTTCGCGCGCTGGATCCAGGCCTTCGCGCCGCGCGCGCTGGTCGCGATCGGCCAGCACCACGACTCCTTCCGCGCCGCGATCGTCGCGCGCCTGCTCGACCTGCCGTGCGTCGCCGTGCTCGACGCGCCGGACCTCGGCGATCCGGCGGCCAACCTGCTGCCGTTGCACCTGCGCCGGGCGGTTGCCGTCGTCGCCACCAACCCGGTGGTGCGCGTCGAGTTGGCGCGGCGCTTTGGCGACTGCGTCGACGCCGCGGCGGTGCTCGACGGCCTCGAACAGGTGCCCGCGGCGCTGTTGCGCGCAGCGGCGGCCGTCCGGCCCGGCGACGCCGTGCCCCTTGGTCCGGCGAGCGCGTTCGCGCCGCTCGCGATCGCGCCGACGTCCGCTGCGGGCGCGCGGCCGTTCGTCGTGGTGGGCGCCGAGCGCACCGGCAGCAATCTGCTCGTCGGCATGCTCGACGCGCGGCCCGACTTCCTCTGCGCCAACGAACTCTTCAACCACCGCGAGATCGCTGACGGCAAGGTCGCGTGGCCTGCGCGCGTCGACGCCGACCAGACCGAACTGGCGGCGCTGCGCGCCCGCGATCCGGCGGCGTTGCTCGCGCGCCTTTGCGCCGACGCTGCGCGCGTCGGCGCCGCCCACTGCGGCTTCAAGCTGATGTACGGGCACGCGCTGCCCGACGACCGCATCGTCGAAGCCGCCGCCGGCGATCCGCGCGGCGTCGTCGTCCACCTGCTGCGGCGCGACCGTCTGCAGCGCTGGCTGTCGCACGTCCGCGCCGTGGCCAGCGACCGCTGGTTCGGCGGCGGCCGCGACGACGGCGCGCCGATCGAGCTGCCGGTCGTCGCGACCGCGATGGACTTCGCCGCCCACGAAGCGCTCGAAGCGCGCTTCCGCGCCGCGTTCGCCGGCCAGCCGACGCTCGAACTCGACTACGAAGACCTCGCGACGCGCTTGCCCGAGGCCGCGCGCCGGCTCGGTGCGTTGTTCGGCGTCGACCTCGGCGACCTGCAGCCGCGCACGCACAAGACCGGCCCGCAGGACCCGTGGTCCGCGATCGCCAACCGCGACGAGCTGCGCGGCGCGTTCGCCGGCACGAAGTGGTCCGGGCTGTTTCGCTGACGGCGCGAGCAGAAGTCGTTCCGCCGGCTTCCTGACCGCCCGTGTCCGCGGCGACCGCGGCGACGCAGGACCCGAGACGCCGACGCGGCGTCCGATCGCGGCGTGGGCGCGGACCGCGCATGCGTCCACGCCGGCGCCGTGTGCGAAGATGCCGCCATGCGCCGCCCCCTGTTCGTCGTCCTCGCCTTGCTCGCCATCGCCGTGTCGGTCGCTTCGTGCGGCACGACCTATCCGCGGCGCGATCCGACCGGCGAGCCGTTCCCGGCGGTGCGCGGCAGCGCGCTCGACGGCGCCGAGGTGGCGCTGCCCGACGTCGGCAAGGGAGCGCCGCTGCTGCTGCTGATCGGCTACCAGCAGAACACGCAGTTCGACCTCGACCGCTGGCTGCTCGGCCTGTCCGAGACCGGCGCCAAGGTGCGCGCCTACGAAGTGCCGACGCTGCCCGGGCTGATGCCGGGCCTCGCGTCGGGCTTCATCGACGGCGGCATGCGCCGCGGCATCCCCCAGGAGGACTGGGGCGGCGTCGTCACGGTGTACGGCGACGCCAAGGCGATCGCGCAGTTCACCGGCAACGACGACGGCCTGCCGGGTCGCATCGTGCTGCTCGACCGCGACGGCAAGGTCGCGTGGTTCCACGACCGCGGCTACTCGGTCGGCGCGCTGCGCGCGCTGCAGCAGAAGCTCGCCGAGTTGACGCGCTGAACGACGCGCGTTCCGGCCGACGGGATCCGCGCGGGCGCGACGGCGAAGCCGCGACGAACGCGTTGCACGCAGCGCCGTCCCGCCCGCTTGCGGGGTCGCCGCGGCGTTGCACGATGAGCGCGTGCGCCGCCCCTTCCTCGTCCCTGGCTGCGCGCTGGCTGGCCTGCTCGTGCTCGGGTGCGCCGTGCCGGCGCCCGAGCGCGCGCCCGTCGCCGCGGCGCCTGTGCCGCCGAGCGGGCCGCACTGGGCCTTCGTGCCGCCGGTGCGCACGCCGACGCTCGGCGGCAACCCGATCGACGCGCTGGTGCGCGCGCGGTTGCGCGACGAAGGCCTCGAACTCGCGCCGGAGGCCGCGCGCACGACGCTGCTGCGGCGCGTGACCCTCGACCTCACCGGCCTGCCGCCGACGCCGGCCGAGGTCGACGCGTTCCTCGCCGACGGCGAGGACGGCGCCTACGAACGCGTCGTCGACCGCCTGCTCGCGAGCCCGCACTACGGCGAGGCGATGGCGCTGCCGTGGCTCGACGCCGCCCGCTACGCCGACTCCAACGGCTTCCAGCAGGACGGCGACACGTGGCAGTGGGTGTGGCGCGACTGGCTCGTGCGCCAGCTCAACGTCGACGTGCCGTTCGACGAGCTGTCGACCAAGCTGCTCGCCGGCGACCTGCTGCCCGGCGCCACCGACGACGACCGCCTCGGCACGGCGTTCCTGCGCAACCATCTGCTCAACGGCGAAGGCGGCGCGATCCCCGAGGAGAACCGCTTCGTCATGCTGTTCGACCGCGTCGACACGACGTGCACGACGTGGCTCGGGCTGACGGTGGCGTGCGCGCAGTGCCACGACCACAAGTACGATCCGATCCCGCAGCGCGACTACTACGCGCTGCTCGACGCCTTCGGTCGCGTGCCCGAGAACGGCCTCGCCGGCGGCGGGCCGGCGCGCTTCCGCGTCGCCGAGCCGGCGGTCGCGTACCCGTCGCCGGAGTTGCGGCAGAAGCGCGCGGCGATGGAAGCGCGGCTGAAGGAGCTCGAAGCCGCCGGCGACAAGCCTGCGCTCGACGCCTTCCGCGGCGAGTACGACCGCTTCCGCCACGAGGAGTGGCCGCGCGTGATGGTCATGCAGGACGCGGTCGACAAGCCGACGCACGTGCTGCAGCGCGGTGACTACCTGCAGCCCGGCGAGGTCGTAGCGTTCGGCGTGCCGGGTTGCCTGCCGCCGCTGCCGCACGGCGCTCCGAAGAACCGGCTCGGCCTCGCGCGCTGGCTGTTCGCCGATGGCCACCCGCTGACCGCGCGCGTCGCGGTCAACCGCGCGTGGCAGCACTTCTTCGGCGACGGCCTCGTGCGCACGCCGGAGGACTTCGGCACGCAGGGCGATCGGCCGACGCATCAGGAACTGCTCGACACGCTCGCGGTCGACTTCGCGGGCTCGGGCTGGCGCACCAAGGCGCTGCATCGCCGCATCGTCACCAGCGCCGTCTACCGGCAGTCGAGCGCGGCGAGCGCCGGTCTGATGACGCGCGATCCCGACAACCGCCTGCTGGCGCGCGCGCCGCGCTTCCGCCGGTCGTCGCTGCTGCTGCGCGACCAGGCGCTCGCGGTCAGCGGGCTGCTCGTGCCGACGCTCGGCGGCCCGCCGGTCTATCCGTACCAGCCCGACAAGGTGTGGGAGTCGCTGGCGATCACCAAGGAGCGCGACTTCACCTATCCCGCCGCGCACGGACCCGACCTGTGGCGGCGCAGCCTCTACACGTTCTGGCGGCGCACGATGCAGCCGACGAACTTCTTCGATGTCAGCCAACGGCAGAACTGCCGCGTGCGCGTGCCGGTCACCGGTTCGCCGCTGCACGCGCTGGTGACGCTCAACGACCCGACGTACGTCGAGGCCGCGCGGGC
>JBEITC010000585.1:0-2085 GCA_040375075.1 Planctomycetota bacterium
ACGTAGACGAGCGCATTGCGCACCTCGCGCGGGCTCTTGAGCGCGCGGTCGTGGTAGCGATCCGCGAACACCTTGCCCGTGCGGCCCCACAGCTTGTTGAGGCCGCGCGCGAGGCGGATCAGCAGGCCTTGCAGGCCGCGGCTCAGTGCCGTGCGGTCCTTGGCCTCGACGACGAAGTGCAGGTGGTCATTGAGGATGGCGAAGTGCAGAAGGCGGAAGCCGAAGCGGTCCTTGCCGCGCGAGAAGTGGACGAGCAGCGCGTCGCGCTCCTTCTTGCTGCGTAGCCGCGGCAGGTGCTGGCGCAGCTTCACGGTGACGAGCGCTGGGTGGTAGGCGGCGTGCGACGAGCGCGTCGAGCGGGACATCATCGCGGCAGCACCGTTGGGCTTGCGGCCAGCGCCCTCGCGCGCGCCGCCGCGCTGGCGGAAGGGGAGCGAGGCCTGCACGGGGCGGCGCTTGGCCGGCGGCTTGCGCGCCGGACTTCGCGCCTGTGTCCGCTTCGCCTGCTTGCTCGTGCTCTTCGTCGTCATCGCACGCCGTCGTCTCGCGTTTGAAATCGCACAAATACAACCAGGAAGCCCGTCGCGCAAGAAGTCGTTTGGGATTCGTTCGCTCCGCTGGCCAGTGCGCCGCCTCTACACCGGGCTGCCGCCAGCGCACCATCCACCGCCAGCGCACCGAGCCTCCGCCAGCGCGCCGAACCACCGTCAGCGCACCGGGCCGCCGTCAGCGCACCGAGCCGACGACGGTGCACCGAACCACCGTCACCGCACCGATCCGCGGTCACCGCACCGAGCCCCCGTCACCGCACCGAGCCCCCGCCACCGCACCGAGCCCCCGCCAGCGCACCGAGCCACCCCCGCCGCCGCACCGAGCCCCCGTCACCGCACCGAGCCACCCCCGCCGCCGCACCGCGCCCCAATGCGTGCGCCACGCGAGCAGCCTCCGACCCGTTCCGTCTGGGCGACGCTACCTCGGCAGCTCCGTCCCCGCCTCGTCCCAGGCCGTCAGCGCATCAGCCGTCGCGGTTGGCGGCGTCGCTGCGCCGGCGCGTCCCTGGCCCGTGTCCAAACCGCTCCGACTCGGCCTGCTCATCGCCGCGAATGCGTTCCGTCTCCTCTCCCCAGCCCGATCCGCTTCACCCACCGCTCCCGCCAACCCTCTGCCGTGCGATGGAACACGCCCAACTCGTCGCCGACCAGCCGCAGCACCAAGAACCCCTTCGGCGTGCTCGCCGTCTCTGGCTGCTTGGGGTCGCGGTCGTATTGCGGCGACGGCGCCATGAACACCTGCCGGCCGCGCCACTCGTAGCTGGCGAACGCGTGCTCGTGGCCGTGCAGGATCAGCACGACGTTGTACGGCGCGATCGCGCGGTCGAGCGCGTCGAGATCTTCGGGGCGCCACCACTTCTCCAGGCCCCAGCCGCGCAGGCCGTAGTGCCAGACCAGCACGACCGGTCGGCCGCTGTCGCCGACGCGCGATCGCAGGTCCTCGATCAGGAACGACAGGCTCGCATGCGGGTCGTTCCACGGCGCCGGCCGGTCGTACACCGGCCGCGGTTCTTCGCCGGGGAAGAGGTTGAGCTGCACGAAGTGCAACGGGCCGTCGTCCCACGCATGGTGGTAGCCGTTGGCGTCGTAGTGGAACGTGCCGGCGCGGCGACGATGGCGGTCGATCACCGCGCGCTGCACGTCGCTGAACCCGCCCCGTCCCTGGCGCGACGTCAGGTCGTGGTTGCCGACGCCTTCGTACGCGGGGAAGCGCAGCCGCGCCTTGCCTTCCGGGTCGTAGAACTCGCGATACCGCGCCCAGTTCTGCGGGTCGTCGACGACGTCGACGAGGTCGCCGGCGACGATCGCCGCGCGCGGTTCGCCGACCGGCGTGCCGTCGGGATAGGGCGTGCCCGGCAGCGCGTTCATCGCGTCGATGGTCTGCTCGGTGCCAGCCGTGCCCCAGCGCGGGATGTTGATCTGCGGATCGGCGGTGACGAAGTAGGTGATCGCCGCAGTTCCAGCGGCGGCGGGCGGCGTCGCTGCCGTCGGCGTCGGCGCCGCGCGCGGCGGCGCGGCGCAGGCGGCGAGCAGC
>JBEITC010000463.1:0-3247 GCA_040375075.1 Planctomycetota bacterium
CGGTCGCGCCGGCCTTCGCCTTGCCGGCGCCGGCCTGCGCGCGCTGCTCGGGCGGCAGGGCCGCCTCGAACCAGTTGCGCCATTCGGCCGGAACCGACTCCGGCGCCAGCAGGTACTCGCCGTACACCTTCTCGGCGTAGGCGGCGTTCAAACCGAACACTTCCTCGAAGTCAGGTCGTTCCATTGCGTCGAGCGACCGCGACCTTCGTCGCGGGGCTCGCCGATCCTACGACACGGCGGCTTCCGCCGCCGCAGGGACTTCGCGAAGTCCGGCCCGCTACTTCTTGCTGAGCAGCAGGACCATCCGCTTGCCTTCGACGCGGATGCCCGACTCGACCTTGGCGATGTCGGCGAGTTCCTTCACGACCTCTTGGATCACCTGCTCGCCGACCTCCTTGTGGGTGATCTGGCGGCCGCGGAACAAGCAGCAGACGAGCACCTTGTCGCCGTCGGCGAAGAACTGGCGCGCCTGCTTGATCTTGACCTGGAGGTCGTGATCGCCGGTCACCGGGCGCACGCGCAGTTCCTTGATCTGGACCTGGTGCTGCTTGCGGCGGCTGGCCTGCTCCTTCTTCTTCTCCTCGTACTTGTACTTCCCGAAGTCCATGATGCGGCACACGGGCGGCCGCTGGTTCGGGGCGATCTCGACGAGGTCGAGCTGCTTCTGGATCGCGAGCGCGAGGGCGTCGGCAGTCAGCATGATGCCGAGCTGCTTGTTGTCCTCGTCGATGACGCGGACCTCGCGGATGCGGATGTGGTGATTGATGCGCGGGCCACGATCCTGCGACACCGGACGTCGCGGATCAGGCCTGCCGGACATGAACCCTCTGCTGCGGCTTCAACGACACGATCTGGAAGCTCCTTGACGGATGACGAACCGCCGCGCGGTGACCCCGCGCAGCGGTCGGAAGGGTAGTGGCGGCCGGCGGCAGCCGCAACCGCCGGGACGGATCCGCGGTCAGAGACCGATGGTCAAGAGACCGCCGTGGCTGGCCGAGATGCCCAGCTGGTTGGCGCCGGGGTCGAGAGGAAACGCCTGGCAGTAGGCCGGGAAGCCGAACAACAGCGGATCGTTGGGGATCGGCAGGTTGAACGTCGCCGAGCCGCCGCTGCCGCTGATGGTCGCGGTCACCAGCGGATCGACGAGCAGGCTGCACCCGCCCATGCCCACGGCCGCCAGGGGCAAGGGCAACAGCAGGCCGCCGGTCGCCACGTTGCTGAAGCCCACCGCCACGACGGCGAGATTCAGCGGCAGGTTGCCGGCGACCAGCGCGAAGTTCTGGCCGATCCGCGGCCGCTCCCCGATCGCCGGCGCCAGCGCCGGCTCGCCGAAGCTGCCGCTGCAGCCGGCGCCGAACGTGGCGAACGTGCCGTTGGGCGAACCGTCCTGCCACGCGGTGGTGTAGAGGTTCCACATGCTGCCGAGCGCGACGGTCGCGAGCTCGACGCCGGTCGCCGCGTCGAACAGGACGAGCTTGCCCGGCCCGGCGACCTGCTGCGCCGTCGAGGTCACGGCGCCGCGCGCGCCATCGGGCGACAACGAGACGGCTTGCGCGTGCGGGATCGAGAGGTTGGCGAACGACGTCGCGAACGAGTTGCCCGGCGCGACGTAGTCGAAGTCGACGCGCACGACGCGCCCCGAAGCCGACGCGGTGCTGACCAGCGCGAAGCTGCGGTCCGGCGACAAGGCCAAGGAGTTGCCGACGATGCCGGCCAGCGCGAAATCCTGTTGGCCGCCCGCCGCTGCGTCGAAGTCGACGAACGCGCCTGCCGCGCGGTCGTAGACCGCGATGCCGGAGAAACCCGCGCCGGCGTAGAGCACGTAGCAGTACTGCTCGTCGAGCGAGACCTTGCAGTCGAACGCGAAGCAGAAACCCAGCGACTGCGCCGCGGGGATCGGCGCGCTGACGACGACCTGCAGGAACGTCGGGCTGGCGGGATCGGTGTCGACGATCTGGAACGGCCCGGAGTTGACCACGCCGTACGGCACGACCGCGAAGTTGCCGCTCGGCGCCAAGGCCCATCGCTCGCGGATCGGGCCGCTCAGGGTCGACGTCTGCGCGAGTCCCTGGCCATAGCCGGCGCTGGCGGGATCGGCGTTGACGCAGTGCAGTTCCGCCGCGGTCGGCGACGTGACCAGGGTCCACAGACGCTTGCGCGCCGGGTCGTGGCCGACGCCGAAGCAGGCGCCGGGCGCCGTGTAGAGGGTCGACCACGCGGCGATCTGCTGGCCATTCCACTGCCCCACCGACACCCGGCTCTGCAGGGTCTGCGCGACGTAGAGCACGCGACCCGTGTCCGCCCAGACGGCGTCGCTGACGTTGTCGGTGTACGACGACGGCGCGGTGTACAGCAGCGCGCCCGGGCCGGTCTGGGCGAACGCATGCAGATCCGTCGAACCGCTGGTCGACGAGCCGACGAACACGACTTCGTTGCCGGCCTGTGCGACGAGGGCGGTGGCGAGCGATGAGGCGATGAGGACGAGACGGGCACGGAGACGGAGCAAGGGGACCTCCTGCAGGAACGCCGGAAAGGGTACTTTGGCGCACGTGCTATGCCGATGGCCCACGGCGCGTGACGCCGTGGACCGGATTTCCACGCTCGATCGGGGCCCGGCCCCATGCCACCTCTCCCATGGACACGAGCTACACGTCCAGCGACGAAGACCTGTTCCGGCTCTTCCGGCGAGACCGCGACTGCAACGCGCTCGGCGCGCTGTTCCGTCGCCGCGCCGACGAGTTGCTGCGCCTCGCCGTGTTCCTGGCGCCACGGCCGACCGAGGCGGAAGACCTCGTGCAAGCGACGTTCCTCAGCGCGATCGCGCACGCCGAGCAGTTCCACGACGACAGCCGCGTGATGAGCTGGCTGTGCGGCATCCTGACCAACCATGCGCGCATGCTGCGCCGCTCGGAACGCCGCAAGCCGCCCGCAGCAGCCGATCAGGTCGCCGAGGACCCAGCCGACGCGGCGCTGCGCGGCGAGGTCCGCTCGGCGCTGCGGCAGAGCATCGCCGACCTGCCCGAGCCGTACCGGGCCGTCGTCTCGCTGCACCTCGAGAACGGCCTCGACAGCCAGGAGATCGGCGTGCGGCTGCAGCGACCGGCCGCGACCGTGCGCAAGCAGATGGAGCGCGCGCTCGACCGGTTGCGCATCGCGCTGCCGATCGGTCTGGCAGCCACGCTCGCCGCGCGCCTGGACGCCCGATCGATCGCCGACCGCTGCGCCGAAGCGGCGCGCTTCGTCGAAC
>JBEITC010000479.1:0-3014 GCA_040375075.1 Planctomycetota bacterium
CGCGGAGCGTGGACGGGATCCCGGCCGCGCGCAGGCCGTCGTGCAGGCCGAGCGCGCCGCCGCGCGCGAAGTCCCGCTCGCCGATGCCGACGAAGAACGGGAGTTCGCGCGCCGCCGCGTTCTTCGGCACGCCGCCGCCGCCGCCGAGCGCTGCGACCGCGCGGTAGCGCGTCGGCGCGCGACCCGCTGCCGACATCGCCGCGCCCGCACCCATGGAATGGCCGACGACCACGACACGCGTCGGGTCGATCGGGAAGCGCGCGGCGAGGGCGTCGACGAGCGCCGGCAGATCGGCGCCGCCACCGAGCATGCCCAAGCGCGGCGCGGCGAGGAACCAGCCGCGCGCGGCTGCCAGCGTGGCCACGGCGCCATCGCCATAGCCGTCGAAGAAGAGGTTCTCCGAGCCGCCAGCGCCATGCAGCGCCAACACGAGGGGCTGCTTGCCGCCAGCCGCAGGCGCCGGTGGCGCTTGCAGCCGGACGACCGTCGTCGACTTGCCGGTCGGCACGCGCAGCCAGCGTTGGCCGACGGTGGCAGGGCCGTAGAGCGGCTTGTCGGCGGCGACGGCGGTCGCGAGGGCTTCGGCCTCGGCCAACAGAGCCGCACCTGGTAGCACGGTCTCTTCAGGCCGCGCGCGCGTCATGCCGGCGACGAATCCGGCCAACAGGTCGAGCGTGCCGGCCTCGAGCGAGCCCGGCGCGCGGTCGCGCTCGCCGGCCGCCGCTTCGACGGCGGCGACGCGCGTGCCGAGATCGCTCGCGAGCGAGAGCCCTTGCGCGCGCGTCGCGAGGACTTCGTCGCCGGCGTGCACCATCCAGGTGAGAGCGCGGTCGCCGCGCGCGGCGTCGCTGACGGGCAGTGCCACGGCGAGGGGCAGCTGCGTGATCGGCGCGCGCAAGCGGTCCTTGGCGTCGCCGTCGAGCCGGACCGACAGCACGAGCTCGGCGGGGATGTCGGCGGCGCCGCCGAAGGCGTCGACGAGCCGAAGTGCGACGGGGCCGGCGCTTGGATCGGCGAGGCGCGCGTCGCAGACGAGCTGCAGCCGCTCGACGAATCGGTGCGCAGGCGTCGCCGGCGCGCCGAGCGCGCGGTCGGCGGCACCGATGCACCTGGCCACCGTCGTCGTGTCCATGCGGAAGAAGGCTTGCACGGCCTTGTCGAGTTCGCCGTACGCCTGCGAGCGACGCTCGGCGTCGGTCGTCGCGCCGAGTCAGCGCTCGAACGCGCGCAGGCGCAGGCCCAGTTCGTAGCGATCGATCTGGGCGGAGAGCGCGGCAGCGCTAGCGAGCGCGACGGCGACGAAGGCGAAACGATGTCGCATGCGGGTCATGCCGGCAGCGCGCGGCTGCCGGAACGGAAACGGTCGAGGGTGGCGCCGATGGCGAAGCACGAGAGCGCTGTCGCCAACGACACGAGGTACGGGTACTGCACGTGCTCGACGAACACGTAGCCGCCGAGCACCCAGGCGCCGAGGCCGCCGGCGAGGCTGCCGATCGCCGCGAGCGGTCCGCCGATGCGGCTGTAGGAGCCGAACACGGCGATCACGAACACGCCAGCACTGCCGAAGCCCGAGGCCTGTTCGACGAGTTCCTTGACGTTCCAGCGCGACAGCGCCAAGCCGAGCGCGACGCAACCGGCGGTCGCGGCGGCGAGCCGCGCGAAGGCGATGCGCTTGCGTTCGGAAGTGCCCACGGGGCTGCGGGGGGCGAGGTTGCGCACGACGATGGACGCGGCGACGAGCAGGCAGCTGTCCACCGTCGACAGGATCGCCGAGATCAGGGCACCGGCGAACACGAGGTTGAGCACCGTCGGCAGCAGCGTGCCACTGAGGTGGGGCAGCAGCGTCTCCGGGTCGGCGAGTCCGGGGGCGATCCGCGGACCGACGACACCGATCGACAACGGGACGAGGCCGACGACGAGGTAGACGGCGCCGCCAGCGAGCGCCGCGCGCCGTGCGATCGACGGGGTGCGCGCAGCGAGGCAGCGCGACAGCGCTTCCTGGGCGACGATCGAGCCACAGATCGGAATCGCCCAGGCTTCGACGACGCTGAGCAGGTCGAGTGGCTCGCTCGCGACGCCGACAGCGGCAGAGGCCATGTTCGACGCGGTCTCGGGCGCCGGCACCTGCTGCCACACCACGTAGCCGAGGATCGCAAGGCCGAGCAGCAACAAGATGCCCTGCACGACGTCGGTGTAGACGTCGGCGAGAAGGCCCCCGGACACCGTGTAGACGATGGCAACGGCGGCAGCGAGCCAGGTCGCGGCGGACTCGCTGATCATGCCGTCGGCGTTGCTAGCGACCACGTGACCGAAGGCGCGCACCTGCGCGGCCGCCCAGAGCAGCGACGAAGGCAACAGCAAGATCGCAGCGAGGCGTTCCGGGCCGCTGCCAAAACGCTGAGCGACGAAGTCGGCAAGCGTCGTGACCTGCGCCCGGTGCATGCGGGCGGCGAAGAACAGGCCCATGCCGACGAGGCACAGGCCGTACGCGAACGGCTCGGTGGTGTCCCAAGCGAGGCCGTGCGTGTAGGCGTTGCCAGCCGCGCCGATGCAGCTCTCGGCGCCGAACCACGTGGCGAAGATGCTGGAGGCAGCGAGCCAAGGCCCCAGTCGGCGCCCCGCGACGAGGTAGTCATCCTCGGTGCCGATCCGGCGCGACGCCCAGAGGCCGACGCCGAGTTGAACCAGGACGAAGGCGAGAAGGAGGGCCAGCACGGAGCAACTTCGTACCCTCGGTCGAGCGGATGTCAAAAGCCGACGGTCGACACGTGATCGCCCGCGAACCCGCGCCGTTGCTGGGGTTGCGGGCGATCGAACCGCGTTGTCGCGCTGCCGAACGGAAATCTTCAAGTCGAGGCTTGACCCGATCCGATCGCTCGCTACCTTCTCCCGCCCCTCGCAGCACCCGAAAGGGCGGCGACGAGGCGATCTTTGACATTCTGGGTGGCCTCGAAAGAAGAGCGTGTGAGCTTATTTGAGAACGGTTTCTGGTGCTTGGCGCCAGAGGATCGTAG
>JBEITC010000205.1:0-6864 GCA_040375075.1 Planctomycetota bacterium
CGAACCACGCGACCGTGACGTCCAGCGACGCGCGCAGGCCGCAGCCCGGAGCGCCGAGGAAGAACAGGTCGTTGATGCCCGGGTCCGCGAGGCCGAACACGTCGACGCCGAGCAGGCCGGTCGCCGGGACGTTCGACAGCGACAGGTTCCACGTGCTGCCGGTGACCGGACGCGACGTGCCCGCGAGCGCGAGCGGGAGCACTTCGGGGTCGGTCGTCAGCAGCTGGCCAGCCGACGCCGTGGCGAGGCTGATCGAGCCCGGATCCTGCGACAGGCCAGGCGCGCTGACGCCGACGACGTGGCTCGAGCCGTAGACGCTCGTGTTGTTGGCGTCGATGCTGACGAACACCATCTTGATCACGCCGCTGGCCAGGTCGAACTGGAACTGCAGCGTGCTCGGGTTGGCGCCCGCCGGGTAGCTCTCGACGCCGTTGAACGTGATGTAGAGCACGCCGCCGATTTCTTCGGCGAGGATCTGGCCGCTACCGATCTCGGCGACGTTGTAGTCGTGCCACGCGTAGATGCCGCCCGTGGTGCTGTTCAGGAGGCCGACTGCAGTCGGGGTGTACGAGTTGGTGCCGGGATAGTCCATCGGGCCAGCGCCCCACGCCACGATGGCGTTGCCGCTGACGAGCAGCGACGTCTGCGGGCCCTGCGGCGTCGGCAGCGCGCCCGACGTGATCGTGTAGGGCACGACACCGTCGTCGGCCGTGGCCAGCGGCACGCCCGCGACCGGCGGCACGAAGAACGCCGCGGCCGTGCCCGGCAGCCAGCTGCCCTGGTAGCCGGTGCCCGTCGGGATCAGGAACAGCGAGTTGCCCGACAGCGCCGGGGCGGCGAGCGCCGCGTCAGCGAAGCGCTCGTAGAACGAGTTGCTCTGGCGGATGCAGCCGGCGCCGAGCGCGGTGTTCGTCGCGATCACCGAGCCCGTCGGGCCGCCGGGGCCGTTCACGTTGATCGAGAACGGGCCGGTCGCGCCCTGCCAGCCGCCGACGCGGATGTAGTACGTGCCCGGGCCGGGCAGCGTCGCCGTGACCGACGACTGCAGCGCGCACGAGTCGTCGTTGCAGCCGAGCGAGGACAAGGCGCCGCAGCCGCCGGCGCCGTCGAGGACCTCGATGCAGCTGTCGTACGTGGCTTGGCCGCAGAGGTCGACCTGCAGCGTGCCCGCGGCGCCCGAGATGTAGGTGAACCAGACGTCGTTGCCGCCCGTCGCGCACGGCCATGCCGGCAACGAGGTCGTGGCGCCGACGTTCGTGAACGGGCCGTTCAGGCCGTTCGCGACGACCAGGGCCGCCGTGCAGTCGTCGTTGGGAACCTGCGCGAGCAGGTTGCCCGAGATGGCCGCCATGGCGGCGAGGGACAGGACGCGGGAGCGGTTCATGCGCATGGTGTGCGAGGAGTCAGGGACGGAGGGAACGACCAGGGGATGATCCGTGCCTTCGACGTCGTCGCGCCGCACAAGGTTCGGTTCTCCTTCCGGGATCTTCACGAAAGGCATACCTCACGCCGGCGGCCGTGCACGGCGGCCGGCGGTAACGAACCCGTCCAGCCGTTCCCACCGGTCCTTCCCCAAGACCGTTTTCTTTCCCGCGTTGGATCCGCTGGGCCGCAACCTGGGCCGCCGGGGGCGCGGTGATCCGGGCCCGGTCCGACCCGTTGGCCGTGCCGGGTCGCCCGCCGTGGCGGCCAACCGGCGCGCTGCCTAGGATCCTCCGCCCGAGAACGCGCCATCGGTGACATTCCGTCGACCGGCCGGCGTTCCTTCGCCACCGTCCTCCAGCATCATGGGTCGTCCCGTCCTCGTCGCCGCCTGCCGCACCGCGATCGGCAAGTTCCAAGGGGCCCTGGCCTCGTTCTCGGCCCCGCAACTCGGCGGCCTCGTCGTCGCCGAGGCCCTGCGCCGCGCCAAGGTCGCGCCCGACGCCGTCGAGGAGGTGCTGATGGGCAACGTCCTGCAGGCCGGACTGGGTCAGAACCCGGCGCGCCAGTCGCTGCGCGCCGCCGGCATCCCCGACAGCGCCGCCGCGGTCACCATCAACAAGGTCTGCGGCTCCGGCCTCAAGACCGTGATGCTCGCCGCGCAGGCGATCAAGGCCGGCGACCTCAAGGTCGCCGTGGCGGGCGGCATGGAGTCGATGTCCAACACGCCGTACTACCTGCCGACGGCGCGGACCGGCGCGCGCCTGGGCCACACGCAGGCGCTCGACGGCATCGTCTGGGACGGCCTGTGGGACCACTACAACAACTTCCACATGGGCAACACCGCCGAGCTCGTCGCCAAGAAGTACGGCGTGACGCGCGCGGACCAGGATGCCTACGCCGCCGAGAGCCATCGCCGCGCGGTCGCCGCACAGAAGGCCGGCGCGTTCGACGCCGAGATCTGCAAGGTCGAGATCAAGCAGAAGAAGGGCGACCCGATCGTCTTCCAGGCCGACGAAGGCCCGCGCGCCGACACCACCGCCGAGGGCCTCGCCAAGCTGCGCCCGGCGTTCCAGCCCGACGGCGGCACGGTGACGGCCGGCAACGCGAGCACGATCAACGATGGCGCCGCGGCGGTGGTGGTCTGCGACGAGGACTGGGCCAAGGCCCACGGCATCCAGCCGCTCGCGCGCATCACCGGCTACGCCACCGGCGGCCTCGCGCCCGAATGGGTGATGATGGCTCCCGAGGTCGCGACCAAGAAGCTCTGCGCCATGCTCGGCGTCGCGCCGACCGACTTCGACCTGTGCGAGATGAACGAGGCGTTCGCCGTGCAGATGGTCGCGCTGCAGCGCCAGCTCGGCGTCGACGCGGCGAAGTGGAACGTGCACGGCGGCGCCGTCGCGCTCGGCCACCCGATCGGCTGCTCGGGCACGCGCGTGCTGGTCACGCTGCTGCACGCGTTGGCTCGCCACGGCAAGAGCCGCGGCATCGCCGGCTTGTGCCTCGGCGGCGGCAACGCCGTCGTGATGTCCGTCGAGCGCTGCTGAGCCGCGCCGTCCCGCTCCAACCCGCCACCAACCTCCAGATCCCCATGACGACCAACAACCTTCCCCGCGCGGTGGCCGTGATCGGCGCCGGCACGATGGGCAACGGCATCGCCCAGGTGTTCGCGACCAGCGGCGTCGAGACCCACCTGATCGACGTCAAGCCGGAGTTCCTCGAGCGCGGCGTCGCGAACATCCACAAGAGCCTCGCCAAGTTCCAGGAGAAGGGCACGCTGACGGCCGAGCAGGTCGAGGCGACGAGGGCGCGGCTCAAGGCCTCGTCGGACATGGGCGCGCTCGCCGGCGTCGACCTCTGCATCGAGGCCGTCACCGAGAACCTCGAGGTCAAGACCAAGGTCTTCCAGGCCGCCGACGCCGCCATGCGCCCCGAGGCGATCCTGGCCAGCAACACGTCGTCGATCTCGATCACGGTGCTGGCGGCGAAGACCAAGCGCGCCGACCGCGTCATCGGCATGCACTTCATGAACCCGGTGCCGCTGATGAAGCTCGTCGAAGTCATCCGTGGCAACGACACCAGCGACGCAACCTGCGCCGCGGTCGAGGGCTGGTCGAAGGCGCTGGGCAAGATCCCGGTCCTGGCCAATGACTATCCGGGCTTCGTCGCCAACCGCATCCTGATGCCGATGATCAACGAAGCGGCCTTCGCCCTGATGGAGGGCGTCGCGACGCGCGAGGCGATCGACGAGATCATGAAGCTCGGCATGAACCACCCGATGGGCCCGCTGACGTTGGCCGACTTCATCGGCCTCGACGTCTGCGTGTCGATCCTCGACGTGCTCAAGGACGGGCTGGGCGACGACAAGTACCGCGCGTGCCCGCTGATGCGCCGCCTCGTCGCCGCCGGCCACCTCGGCCGCAAGACGAAGAAGGGCTTCTACACCTACAGCTGAGCCGATCGCCGACCGAGCCGACGCCGACCACGACCCCGCCGCCGAACAGGACGATGCCATGACCGCCACTGCCGCTGCCGCCGCTTCCGCCGCGCTGTCGCCTCAGATCACGGACTTCCAGCTGTCGCCGGAGCTCGCTTCCTTCCGCGACTTCGTCCGCGACTACTGCCAGAAGCACCTCGGCGACGCGGCCCGCTACGACGCCGAGACGAAGTTCCCGCGCGATCCGGTCACGGCCGCGGCGAAGCTCGGCCTGCTGCGCACGACGGTCGCCAAGGAGCACGGCGGCACGGCGATGGGCAACCTCGCCAGCTGCGTGATGCTCGAGGAGATCAACGCCGTGTGCGCGTCGACCGGCGTCACCATCAGCGTGCACAACTCGCTGGTGAACTCGCTGCTCGGCAAGTGGTGCAACGAGGAGCAGAAGCGCCGCTGGTTCCCCAAGCTCGTCACCGGCGAGTGGCTCGGCGCGTACTGCCTGTCCGAGGCGGCCTCCGGTTCCGACGCGGCGGCGCTGCGCTGCGAGGCGCGCAAGGAAGGCGACCACTACGTGATGAACGGCGCCAAGCTGTGGATCACGACCGGCAGCGAAGCGAAGCTCTTCGTCGTCTTCGCCCGCACCGGCCCCGACCGCGTGAAGGGCATCTCGGCGTTCGTCGTCGAGCGCGATTGGCCCGGCGTCGGCGTCGGCAAGAAGGAGCGCAAGCTCGGCCTGCGCGGCTCGCCGACCACCGAGATCGTCCTGGAGAACGTCAAGGTCCCGGCCGACTGCCTGCTCGACAAGGAGGGCAACGGCTTCCCGATCGCCCTCGACACGCTCGATGGCGGGCGCCTCGGCATCGCGTCGCAGGCGCTCGGCATCGCCCGCGCCGCGGTCGACCTGATCAAGGCGCACCTCGCCGCGCAGGTCGACGCCAAGGGGCGCCCGACGGCGACGCAGCCCGACCAGTGGACGCTGGCCGACCTCGCCGCCGACCTCGACGCCTACCGCTTCCTCACGTGGCGCGCCGCCATCCTGCGCGACCAGGGCGTGCGCTGCGGCACCGAGTCGGCGATGGCCAAGCTGTCGGCCTCGCGCCTCGCCAACCGCGCCGCCCGCGCCGCCGTGTCGATCCTCGGCCAGGCCGGCGTCGACGGCACGACCGCCGCGGAGCGCATCCTGCGCGACGCGCGCATCACCGAGATCTACGAGGGCGCCACGGACATCCAGCGCCTCGTCGTGGCGCGCGGCCTGGTGAACCCGGCATGACCACCATGCCGCCAAACGCCGGCGCCTTGCCGCCGGGCGTGCCGCCGCAGCAGCCGCAGTGGCCGGGCCAGGCGCCGACGCCGCGCGAGTCGCGCGGCGTGTCGTTCTTCGTCGCCATCTTCCTCGGCATCCTGCTGGTCGCGTCGGGCGGCCTCAACGTGCTGTTGCTGCTCGTCAGCGTCGGCAGCATCGCCGGCGCGGGCCTCGGCGCCGACGCCGACGGCGTCGCCTTCGACGAGGTGCACATCGCCGGCGAGCGCGGGGCCAAGCACAAGGTGCTGCAGGTCGGCGTGCGCGGCGCGATCGCCGAGGGCGCTGCGCCGCTGATGGGCGCCGCCGGCGGCACGGTCAGCCAGATGAAGCGCGCGCTGCGCCGCGCCGCCGACGACGACGTGGTCGGCGTCCTGCTCTACATCGACTCGCCGGGCGGCGGCGTCACCGACTCGGACATCGTCTACAAGCTGGTGCGCGACTTCCGCCGCAAGCACCCGGAGAAGCCGGTGCTGGCGCTGTTCGGCGACCTCGCCGCGTCGGGCGGCTACTACATCGCCGTCGCCGCCGAGCGCATCGTCTCCCGTAGCACGACGATCACCGGCAGCATCGGCGTGATCATGAGCAGCTGGAACTTCGCCGAGCTGGCCAAGCGCCACGGCGTCGAGCAGGTCGCGATCAAGTCGGACCGCACCCCGTACAAGGACATGCTGTCGCCGACGCGCGCGATGACCGGCGAAGAGAAGGCGATGCTGACCAGCATCGTCGACGAACTGTTCGACCAGTTCGTCTCGGTCGTCGACGAAGGCCGCGACAACCTCGACCGCCAGGGCGTGCTCAAGGCCGCCAACGGCGGCGTGTACACCGCCTCGCAGGCGCTGGCGCTCGGTCTCGTCGACGAGGTCGGCGACCACGACACGGCGCTGGCGTGGTTCGCGCAGAAGCTCGGCAAGCCGTTTGCGGTCGTCGAGCCGCGTCGCCGCGCCAGCCTCGGCGACCTGCTGTTCGGCGCCGTCGCTGCCCGCGCCGGCAGCGATCCCGTGTCGGCGCTGCTCCAACAATCCACCGGACCCCGCTTCCTCTACTTCTGGGAGGGCGGCCGCTAGCCGCACGCTCCGCATGCACAATCTCCAGCTGACCGAAGACCAGGACATGATCGTCGACACCGTCCGCAAGTTCGTCGCGGACGAGGTCGCGCCGAAGGCGCAGGAACTCGACGAGCACCGGACGTTCGTGCGCGAGCAGTTCGACGGCCTCGCAGGCCTCGGCGTGTTCGGGCTGTGCGTGAGCGAGGCCGCCGGCGGCGTCGGCATGGGCCTGCTGCCCTACGTCGCCTCGCTCGAGGCCGTCGGCGCGCACTCCGGATCGCTCGCGCGGCTGTGGATCGGCCAGGCGCAGGCGGCGGCGGCGCTCGAGGCCGCTGGCAGTCCGGCGGGCAGTGACGCGGGCAGTGACGCGGGCAGTGACGCGGGCAGTGACGCCATCGGCGACGTCGTCGGCGGCGCGCTCACGGCGTTCGTCGGCCCGGAGCACGGCGTGACCCGCGCGGGCGGCGTCGCCAAGGGCGTCGCGCGCATCGTCCCGGGCGGCGAAGCGACCCGCTTCGTCGTCGCCGCGAGCGAGGCCGGCGCGCCCGTGCTGCTGCTCGTCGACGCCGCCGCCTGCAAGCGCACGGCGCTGCGCGCGCTCGGCCTGCAGAGCGCGGCCTGCGTCGCCATCGACTTCGCCGGCGCCGCCGCGACCG
>JBEITC010000378.1:0-4106 GCA_040375075.1 Planctomycetota bacterium
GCCGGAGCACACCATGAAGCCAACCAAGGCCCAGCCCGGCATCCGCGGTCGCCAGACCCCGCGCGTCGACCTGCAGAGCGACGTGACGATCACGCTCGACGAGGCGACGCTCGTCGGCAGCGGCGACAACATCTCGCTGCAGGGCGTGTTCTTCACCACCGACGAGCCGATCACGGTCACCGTCCAGGTCGCCAATCACGGCGAGGTGCGCGGCAAGCTCGTGCGCCTCGAGTCGATGGGCGACGGCCGCTACGGCATCGCGGTGCGCTTCGACGAAGCGCAGCCCGACCTGATGCCGCCGGCGTGACGCGGCTTCCCGCGTTCGCGCGGCGCCGCTATCCTCTCGCGCAGCCATGAGCCTGCGCGACCAGTTGAAGAAGGCGAACCTGCTGTCCGACAAGGACGCGAAGCGCCTTGCCCACGAGGCCCGCGTCGAGCGCGCCGACAAGGGGCGCGAGCAGCTCGAAGCCGAAGCCGCCGCGCGCCAGCAGGAACTGGCCGGCCTCGCCGCCAAGGAGCGCGAGCGCACCAAGGCCGAGCAGGAGGCGCTCGACCGCCAGCGCAAGCAGCGCGAGGAGCACGCGGCCGTGCAGGCGCTGCTCGCCGACGCGCGCAAGCCGGGGTCGGGCACCGTGAAGTTCTACTTCACGGCGCCGGACGGCTCGCTGCCGTGGCTCGAGCTCGCGCCGCGCGAGGCGCAGGAAGTGCGCGCCGGCCAGCTCTGCGTCGTGCGCGGCGGCCCCGCCAGCGCGCACGTCTACCGGCTGTTGCCGCTCGAGGCCGCGCGCCGCGTCGCGCGGCTGGTGCCCGACGCGATCGTGTTCGCGCCGCGCGGCGTGCTCGCCGGCTGATCGCGAGACGGTCGCCGCGGCCGCGGTGCTCGCGTCCGCACGCGCTCCTTCGTCGGCGGCGGGAGCGGTCTACCGCGGCGGTCGCGGCCACGTCGCGGGTCGCTGCTGCAGGCGGTGGGGAGCCCGCGTCCGCGGCCATCGCAGGCGAACGGCTCGCGCCACATGACGCAGCGCGGCGCGACGACGCGACCGTCGAGCGCGCCGCCGCCAGCGCCGCGGCTAGAACTCGATCTGGGCTTCGTCGACGCCGAGCGCTTGGCGGCGCGAGAGGCGCAAGCGGCCGCGGTCGTCGGCGCCGAGCACGACGACGATCATCTCGTCGCCTTCGCGGGCGACGTCGCCGGCGTGCCGCACCGGGTTCTTGTCGAGCTCCTCGACCGGCACGAGGCCCTCGTTGACGGCGTTGATCTTGACGAAGGCGCCGAAGTCCTTCACGCCGGTGACGGTGCCGCGGTAGCAGCGGCCGACCTTGAGCACGCCGGCCGAACGCTGCACGAGCGTGCGCGCGCGCGCGGCGCTGGTCTGGTCGGTGGCGTAGATGAGCACTTCGCCGTGGTCGCTGACGCTGATGCGCGCGCCGGAGGCCTCGGTGATCGCCTTGATGTTGGAACCGCGCGCGCCGATCAGCGCGCCGACGGCGTCGGGCATGATCGCGATCGACATCGCCTGCGGCACGAAGCGCGACGGCTCGGCGGGGGCGTCGATGGTCTTCGCCATCTCGGCGAGGATTTGCGCGCGGCCCGCGCGCGCCTGTTCGAGCGCCTGCGCCAGCACTTCGTCCGGCAGGCCGCCGAGCTTGTTGTCGAGCTGGATCGCGGTGATGCCGACGGCGGAGCCGACGACCTTGAAGTCCATGTCGCCGAGGTGGTCCTCGTCGCCGAGGATGTCGCTGAGCACGGCGTGGCGGCTGCCGTCGGAGATCAGGCCCATGGCGATGCCGGCGACCGGCCGCAGCAGCGGCACGCCCGCGTGCAGCATCGCCATGGTGCCGCCGCACACCGTCGCCATCGACGAGCTGCCGTTGCTCTCGGTGATCTCCGACTCGATGCGGATCGTGTACGGATACGTGCCGCCCGTCGGCAGCACGCAGCGCAGGCCGCGGCGCGCGAGGCTGCCGTGGCCGATCTCGCGGCGGCCGGGACCGCGCAGCGGCCGGATCTCGCCGACCGAGTACGGCGGGAAGTTGTAGTGCAGCAGGAAACGCTCGGTCTCGCCGTCGCTGCCGATGCCGTCGATGCGCTGCGCGTCGTCGGGGCTGCCGAGCGTGCAGCTGACGATCGCCTGCGTCTCGCCGCGGGTGAACAGCGCCGAGCCGTGCGCGCGCGGCAGCAGTCCGACCTCGCTCCAGATCGGCCGGATCTGCGTCGTCGTGCGGCCGTCGAGGCGCACGCCGCCGCCGAGCGCGAGCTCGCGCGTCTCGGTCCACACTGCGAGCCCGTACGCCTGCTTGCACGCCGACTGCTGTTCGGCCGGCACGGCGGCGAGCCAGGCGGCCTCGGCGGCGGCGATGCCGGCGCGGCGCTCGGCCTTCTGCGGCGTCTGCAGGGCAGCGCGCAGGGCGCTGCGCACGTCGGCCGGCAGCTCCGGCAGCGTCGGCGCCGGCGGCACCGGCCACTTGGGCTGGCCGGCGGCGGCGCGCAGCTCGTCGAACGCCTTGTGGCAGCGCCGGATCCACTCCGTCGCCGTCGCGATGGCCGCGATCGCTTCGGCCTCGGGGACTTCCTTCGCCTCGCCTTCGAGCATGACGAGGCCATCGGGCCCGACGCCGACCGAGAACTCGAGATCGGCGGCTTCGCGCTGGCTCTTGCCGGCGAACGCCAGCCACTGGCCGTGCACGCGCTGGATGCGCAGGCCGCCGGCGGGGCCCTTGGCCGGCACCGGGCTCACGTGCAGGGCAGCGCACGCGGCGAGGATCGCGAGGCTCTCGAGGTCGCTCGTCGGCTCGGCGCTGAACACCTGCACCTGGACCTGCACCTCGTTCTTGAACTCCTCGGGGAACAGCGAGCGCACGGTGCGGTCGATCAGGCGGCTGACCAGCACTTCGTGGTCGCTGATGCGGCCTTCGCGTCGTCCGTAGCCGCCGGGGATGCGGCCGGCGGCGCTGAACTTCTCGCGGTACTCGACGGTCAGCGGAAAGAAGTCCTGGCCGGGCTTCGGCGCGCTGGCGGCGGTGACGGTCGCGAGCACGACGTTGTCGCCGCTGCGGGCGAGCACGGCGCCGTGGGCCTGCCGGGCGATGCGGCCGGTCTCGAAGGTGACTTCGGTGCCAGCGAGGCGCACGCTCGCGCGGTGGGCGGTGGGCTGCATGGGCGGGCAGTGTCGGCATCCGCCTTGCCGCGGCAACCCTGCGCCACCTTTCCGCTGGCGTTCGTGCGCGCTGGGACTTAATGAGATCCAGTCGCAAGAGCATGGCCACCGCCGACGAACGCCTGTCGCTGATCGCCGCCCTGCCGGGCCACCGCTACGTCGTGGCCGCCGTGCACGGCGGCGATGCGCTCGCGGAACGTCTGCAGGCGAGCGGCATGTGGGCTGGTGCGCCGGTGGAACTGCTCGCGCAGGCGCCGTTCGGCGGGCCGCTGCTGTTCCGCGTGCACGGCTACCGGCTGGCGCTGCGGCGCGCCGAGGCGCGGCGCGTCGAAGTGACGGAGGCCGTCGCGTGAAGCCGTCGCTGGCGACGAGCCCTGCGGTGAGCTTGCGTCCGGGCGCGGAGGCCTGCTCGTGACCATCTCGTCCGGATCGCCCGCGCACGCTCGCCGCACGGTCGCGCTCGTCGGCCGCGCCAACGCCGGCAAGACGTCGCTGCTGATGCACCTGACCGGCACGCTGCAGCGGCCCGTCAACTTCCCCGGTTCCTCGGTCGAGTGCGTCGAGAGCGACGTGACGGTCGGGTCGACCATGCTGCGCATCGTCGACCTGCCGGGACTCGCCAGCCTGCAGGCGCACAGTCGCGACGAGCAGGTCGCGCTCGACGCGCTGCACGGTCGCGTCGGCGCGCCGCCCGACCTGCTCTGCGCGGTCGTCGACGCCAGCAAGCTCGCGGTCGAACTGGCGTTCCTCCAGCAACTGCGCCGGCTCGGCCGGCCGCTGGTCGTCGCGCTCACCAAGCTCGACGTCGCCGCCAGCGAGGGCTTCCCGGTCGCCGTCGACCGGCTGCAGCTGGCGCTCGGCCTGCCGCTCGTGGTCTGCAACGGCGTGACCGGCGCGGGCGTGGCCGAACTGCGCGCGTCGCTCGCCGCCGCCGACCTCGCCGTCGCC
>JBEITC010000641.1:0-1743 GCA_040375075.1 Planctomycetota bacterium
CGCGCCGGCGCCGAACATCGGCCGCGCCGCCGCCGCGGCGGGCGCAGCGACGCCGCCAGCGCGCAGTTCGGCGATCAGGTCGCCGAGCGACGGCAGCGCGCCGGCTTCGGCCATGCGCACCATCGCGACTTCGAACACGACGCCGCGATCCTCGAGCCGGCGCAGCCGTTCGCGGCCGAGCAGGCCCGCGCCCACCATCGCATCGAGCCGCTTGTCGTCGGTCGCCGCGGCCATCGCCTGCAGCCGTTCGCGCAGCGCACCGGTGACCGGCACGAGCCCGGTGTCGGCGCCGTCGATGCGCAGCAGCAACAGCCAGCGCAGGACCTCGACGATCTCGCCGAGCGCCTCGCGTTCGTCGGCGCCCTGCTCCTGCAGCGTGCGCGCGAAGTGCACGCCGGCCTTGGCGTCGCCGGCGAGCAGGCGCTCGACCACGCCGACGCTGGCGTCGAGGCCGACGCGCGCGACGAGCGACCGGTAGGCCGCGAGGTCGAACTTGGCGCCCAGCTCGCGCGCCAGCGGCAGCACGCGCTCGAGCGCCGTCTCGGCGTCGCGCACGCCGCCGCGCACCGCCATCGCGATCTCGGCGAGCACGTCGTCGGGCACGGCGACCTTCTCGGCGTCGGCGATGGTGCGCAGGCGCTTGACGAGGTCTTCCTCGCCGACGCGGCGGAACAGCAGCACCTGGCAGCGCGAGCGGATCGTCTCCGGCACCTTGTGCAGCTCGGTCGTCGCCAGCACGAACACCACGCCGGGCGGCGGCTCCTCGAGCGTCTTCAAGAACGCGTTGAACGCGTTCTTGGTCATCATGTGCGCCTCGTCGAGGATGACGACGCGGTAGCGCGACTGCATGGTCGCGAAGCCGACCGTCTCGCGCAGGCGGCGGACGTCGTCGACGAGGTTGTTGCTGGCGGCGTCGATCTCGAGCACGTCGGGATTGCTGCCCTCGAGGATCGACACGCAGGTCGCGCACGTGCCGCACGGCTCCGGCGTCGGCCCCTTCGCGCAGTTGAGGCAGCGCGCCAGGATGCGCGCCGAGGTCGTCTTGCCGACGCCGCGGCTGCCGGAGAACAGGAACGCGTGCGGGACGCGGCCCTGCTGCAGCGCGACGCGCAGCGACTGCAGGACCTCTTCCTGCCCGACCATCTGCTGGAACGTCGTCGGCCGGAACCGGCGCGCGACGACCTGGTAGGTCGCGTCGCCGGTCTGTTCCTTGTCGCGCGCTGCCGCCATGGGAGGAGTGTGCCGGGGCGCCGCGCGGCGGGGAAGCCGCTAGGAGCCTGCGTCACGGGACGCCCGCCGCCCGCGGCGCATGCGTCCGACGGCGTGGTTGCGCCGTCGCGCGCGCACGGCTACAAGGCTCGTCCCATTCTCCGCCCAGGAGCCTCGGACCCCGGTCCGGAGCGAGCAAGCGGCTGCGTGGAGAGGTGACCGAGCGGCTTAAGGAGCTCGCTTGGAAAGCGAGTGCAGCCCACAAGGTTGCCGGGGGTTCGAATCCCCCCCTCTCCGCCAGTTCTCGCACGGTTCGCGAAGGTGGGGTCCGCCGGGTCCCGAGCAAGGGGGCGGCGTGAACCTGGTCAGATCCGGAAGGAAGCAGCCATAAGCGTGCAGCTTCTTGTGCCCGGGGTGCCTGGCGGGTTCCACCTTCGTGAGCCGGGCGGGACGTTTCCCGCCTGGCGGCGGCTTCCGCCGCGCGCGCGCCGCTCAGCCGCCCGCTTCCGCCGCGCCGTCGCCCGTCGCCGTGCC
>JBEITC010000038.1:0-15228 GCA_040375075.1 Planctomycetota bacterium
CCGCCGCGAGGCGCCGGCGGCGCCGGCGCGCGCGGCGTCGCGCTCGGCAGCGACCCGGCGCTGGGCAAGGCGTTCGAGCGCCGCCGGCGGCGCGTTGTCGGCTGCCGCCTTGAACCAGAGCGCGCGCGGGCCGGACTGCAGCCGCTCGGACCCGCCATCGAGCGCGGCCAGGAACTCGGTCGCCCGCGCGTCCTCCTTCTGCGCGGCGTTCGCCGTCAGGCCGAGCGACCACGCGATCCACCAGCCGCCGAGCACGAGCAGGGGCAACGCCATCGCGGCGAGCTGCCACCAGCGACGTCCGCCACCGCCGCGCTCGCCCTCGGCCCGCGCGAGCCGGCCAGCGTCGACCAGCGGCCGCAGCGCGGTGTCGATGCGGTCGAGGTCGTCGAGCAGCTCGCGCGGCGTCTGGTAGCGCAGCGCAGGGTCCTTGGCGAGCAGCTTGCGGATCACCAGCGACATCTCCTCGGACAGCCCGGGGTTGATCGCGAGCGGCGAGACCGGCGCCTCGCTCATGACGTTGGTGAGCACCTCGGCGAGCGTCGCGCCCTGGAACGGCGGCACGCCGGTCGCCATGTGGTAGAGCGTCGCGCCAAGCGAGTAGAGGTCGCTGCGGACGTCGGCGGTCTCGGGTTCGCGCGCTTGCTCCGGCGAGATGTAGTAGGGCGTGCCGAGCGTGGCGCCGTCGCGCGTCAGCGACGCATCGGTCGGCCCCTTGGCGAGGCCGAGGTCGGTCAGCTTCACGTTGCCGGCGGCGTCGATCAGGATGTTGCCGGGCTTCACGTCGCGGTGGATGACGCCGCGCTGCCACGCGTGGTCGAGCGCGCGCGCGACCTGGCGCGCGACCTGGCGCACCCACTCCTCGCTGAACATCCCCCACTCGGCGATCAGGCTGCGCAGCGAGCGGCCCTCGACGAACTCCATCACGAAGTAGTGGTAGCCGCCTTCTTCGCCGAGGTCGTGGCCGGTGACGATGTTCGGATGATTGAGCGCGGCGACGAGGCGGGCTTCGCGCCGCAACCGCTCGACGTAGCGCTCGTCGCTGGCGAGCGACGGCTTCAGCACCTTGAGCGCGACGACGCGGCCGAGGCGCTTGTGCTGCGCCTTCCACACCGTGCCCATCGCGCCGGCGCCGACGCGCTCGAGGATCTCGTAGTCGGAGAACGGCTGGGCCAGCGTCATCGGCTCACCCGTCCGCGTCCGGCGCCGGCGGCTTGCCGGTCGGCCGGCCTTCGCCGTCGAGCGCGTACTTGTCGAGCTTGCGCTGCAGGGCGAAGCGCGACAGGCCGAGCAGTTCGGCCGCGCGGCTCTTGTTGCCTTGCGCGCGCGCGAAGGCCTTCTGGATCTCGCGCACCTCGAGGTCGCGCACCATGTCGGGCAGCGTCGTGCCGCGCTCGGCGGGCAGCGCGCCGTCGGCGGCCGGCGTCGCGCCCGCTTCGGCGCGACCTTCGCGGACGTGCGGGCCGAGGTGCGCCTCGAGGATCACGCCGTCGCAGACGACGGCGGCGCGGCGCAGCTCGTTCTGCAGCTCGCGGACGTTGCCGGGCCACGGATAGGCGACGAGCCGTTCGAGCGCCTCGGGCGCGATGCGCACGCGCCCCTGGTCCTTCGGCAGTTCGGCGAGGAAGCGGCGCACCAGCGCCGGCACGTCCTCGCGGCGGTCGCGCAGCGGCGGCAGGTGCACCGGCAGGACGGCGAGGCGGTAGTAGAGGTCCTCGCGGAACTCGCCGTCGCGGACCATCTGCACGAGGTCGCGGTTGGTGGCGGCGATCATCCGCACGTTCACCTTCACCGTGTCGCGGCCGCCGAGCGGCCGGACCTCGCCCTCCTGCAGCACGCGCAGCAGCTTCTTCTGCAACTCGAGCGGCAGCTCGCCGACCTCGTCGAGGAACAGCGCGCCGCCGTCGGCGGCCTCGAACATGCCCTTCTTGTTGGCGGAGGCGCCGGTGAACGCGCCCTTCACGTGGCCGAACAGCTCGCTCTCCAGCAGCGCCTCGGGCAGCGCAGCGCAGTTCTCCGACACGAAGGGCCGGCCGGCGCGGCGGCCGTTGTGGTGCACGGCGCGGGCGACGAGCTCCTTGCCGGTGCCCGACGCGCCGGTGATCAGCACCGGGTCGTCGGCGTCGACGTACTTGTCGAGCAGCGCGAACACGGCGCGCATGGCGCGGCTGTCGCCGGTGATCTGCGGGTACGCGTACTTGCCGCGCGCGCCCGGGGCCTGCGCGCGCAGGTCGTCGCGGATCGCCTGCAGTTCGCTGGTGCGCTCCTGCAACTGGCCCTTCAGGGCGGCGTTGAGTTCGTCGACGCGCGCGAGCGCAGCGTGCAACTCGGCCTGCTGCTGCTGCAGCTGCGCGACGAAGCGCGCCGTCTGGATGGCAGTGCCCGCGTGGTCGGCGAGCGACAGCAACAGCGCCTTCTCGCGTTCCTGGAAGACCTGCTGCTGCAGCCGGTTGTCGACGTAGATCGCGCCGGCGACGGCGCCGGCGACGCGGATCGGGATACACAGCACCGATCGCAACCGCAGGTCGGCGACCGACTGCAGGTCGCGGAAGCGGTCGTCCTGCTGCGCGTTGGTGGTCAGCTCCGGCAGGCCCGAGCGCAGCACCCGATCGGCGAGCCCGCGCGACATCTTGAACTCCGGCGAGCCGATCTCTTCCTGCGCGAAGTTGCGCGCCACCTCGACGGTGTGTTCGCCCGGCTTGCCGAGCAGCAGGAAGCCGCGTTCGGCGCCGCACAGGGCGATGGCCTCGTCGACGATCTGCGTCAGCAGGCGCGTCAGGTCGCGCGATTCGTTGAGCGCGCGCGCGATGCGCAGGAAGGCGGCGACCTCGCGGCCCTTCTCCGGCAGGTCGCCGTGCTTGGTCTCCTCGGCCGACTCGGCGAGTGTCGGCGGCAGCGCGAGCGTGATCTCGCAGCCACCGAGCGCGAACGCGTCGCCGGCGCGGATCTCGGCGCGCGCGACCGGCTTGCCGCGCAGACGGGCCGGGTTCTGCGCGCCGGCGTCCGCCAGCACGAAGGCGCCGCCGTCGAGCCGTTCCACGCGACAATGCAGGCGCGAGACGAGGCGGTCCGGCAGCACGAGGTCGCAGTCGCGTCCACGGCCGATGGTCACGACGTCCTGGTGGAAGGCGTGCGTCTCGACGGCGCCATCACGGCGCACGATCAGCTGGAAGGGTCCGTTCGGCATGCGGCAGCCAAGGCGCCCTAGCGCCCGTCGACGGCTTTGTAACCGGCGGCGGACAAGGGCGTTGCCGGCATCCTAGCGGGGTGCGGCGGGAAGCACGCGCCCGACGGCGTCGACGACCTCGTCGACGGTGATGTCGCGCATGCAGCGATGGTGCCCGAGCGGGCAGACCTTGCGCTGGCACGGCACGCACGGGAGGTCCTTGCGGATCAGGATCGTGCGCTCGAGGCAGTAGTTGGTGTACGCCGGATCGGTCGGGCCGATCAGGCAGACGACGGGCAGGTCGTAGGCGACGCCGAGATGCCGCGGCCCGGTGTCGCCGGTGACCATCACGGTGCCGCGCGCGACGAGGGCCTTGAGCTTGTCGAGCGGCAACACCGGCCGCGACAAGCACAGGGCGTCGCCGTCCTTGGCGATGCGCTCGCCGAGTTCGGTCTCGGCCGGGCCGACGAGCACCAGGGCCCGCAGCCCGAGCCGCCGCCGGACCTCGCGTGCCGCCGCGGCGAACTGCTCGGGCGGCCACAGCTTGCTGGCGCCGAAGTTGGCGCCGACGACGAACAGGGCCAACCGCTCGTCGTCGCCGATGCCGAGGCTGCGCAGGTGCTGCGCCACCCATTCGCGATCACCGTCGGCGAGCGGCAGGATCGGACGCGTGGGGCCTTGGGGCAGGGCGAGGCAGTCGAGCAGTTCGCGGTAGTACTCCGGCATCGGCGTCGCCAACCGGCGCGGCCCGATGCGCGGTTGCCACCAGCGGCGCGTGACCGTGGCGGTCGGTCCGACGTTCATGCACCACGATCGGCCTTGGCGCCAACCGGCGCGCACCGGCACGCCAGCACAGAACGGCAGGAGGCCGGTCGCGAGGGAGTTGGGCAACACGATCGCGAGGTCGAAGGCGCGCGCGCGCATCGCGCGGACTTCGCGCCAGAACGCCCCGAGGCCGGAGGACTTCGGCGTCTCGACCACTTCGTCGAACCAGGCGCTGCCCGAGAGCAGCGGCCGCAGGTAGCCGCGCATGCCGGCGGTGATCCGGGCGTTGGGGAAGGCGGCGCGGATCCGCGCGAACGTCCCCGTCGCCATGACGAAGTCGCCGAGCCAGTTGGGCGTGCGCACCCAGACGTTGCGGACGCGCTCCGGGTCGATCGGCCGGGAAAGTGCGGTGGCGGGCAAGTCCCGATCTTGCGCGGCTGACGGCGGCGCGGCAACAGCCGATGCCGCCGGACCCGCGGCCATGGCGTGGCGCGGCCATCGGGGCGTGTTATGGTGCCGCGCCCCTTTTCCCCGCCGGCATCCCGGCCTCCAACAGCATGGCAACTCAAGCCACCCTCGAACGTCTCTGCGCCGAATTCGACAGCCCGCCCGAGCACATCACCGCTGCGGCCGGGATGCTCGAAGCCGGCTGCTCCCCTGCCTACCTCGCCCGCTACCGGCGCTACGCGCTGGGCAACATGCCGGAAGACCGGCTGCACGCGCTCGCCGACCGCCTGCACGCGCTCGTCGAAATCGAGCAGCGCAAGGCGGCGATCCTGCAGCAGGCCGAGGAGCGCGGCAAGAAGACGCCCGAGCTGGAAGCGATCGTCGCGACGTCGGTCGACCAGGACCTGATCGACGACCTCTACCAGTCGATGCGTCCGCGCCGTCGCGGCGTGGCGATGCAGATGGAGGAGAAGGGGCTGATGCCGCTCGCGATGGCGCTGCAGCACCGCCAGCTCGGCGACCAGTCGCTGCAGGACGTGGCCAACGCCTACGTCGCCGCCGACAAGGGCCTGCCGAGCCCGGAGACGGTGCTCGAGGGCGCGCTGCTGATCCTCAGCGATCGCATCGCCCACGACCCGACCACGCGCGCGCGCTTCCGCAGCGAGCTCAAGCACGGCATCCTGCGCGCCAAGGCCGTCAACCCGGACACCGCCGGCAACGAGTCGGCGGCGCGCTACAAGGACCTGTTCGACTTCGCCGAGCCGATCCACCGCATCCCCGCCGGCCGCATGCTGGCGCTGCGCCGCGCCGAGCGCGAAGGCATCGTGGCGCTCGAGCTGACGCTGCCCGATGGCCGCGCGCGCCAACTGCTGCGCGAACTGCACGCCAAGGACCTCGCCGACGACGCGCCGCTGCTCGAGTTCTTCCACCTCGTGTTCGACCACGCGGCGCAGCAGCTGCAGGAGTGGTGCGGCAAGGACGTCCGGCGCCGGCTCAAGGAGAAGGCCGACCGCGAAGCCGTCCGCACCTACGCGCGCAACCTGCGCTCGCAGCTGCTCAGCCCGCCGCTCGGCAGCAAGAAGGTCCTGTCGCTGCGCACCAGCAGCAAGGCCATCTGGGCGGTGCTGCTCGGCGAGGACGGCTCGATCGAGGAACACAAGACGCTGCCGCTCGACAGCGACGAGCAGAAGCAGGGCGCGATCGGCTGGCTGGTCGAACTGATCAAGACCAAGCAGCCGGCCGCGATCGCGCTCCCCCACGGCCGCCGTCAGGCCGGCAGCGAACGCGTCGTCGCCCAGCTGCGGACCGCGCTCGGCGAGTCGCCGATGCCGATGGTCGTGCCGGTCGACGAGGCCGCGTCGACGATCTTCGCCACCAGCGGCGGCGGCAAGAAGGCGATCCCCGGCGTCGAAGTCGGCGTGCGCACCGCGATCTCGCTGGGCCGTCGCCTGCAGGATCCGCTGCTCGAGTTGGCGCGCATGGACATGCGCACGCTCGGCATCGGCCAGACGCTCGACGACGTGCACCAGGGCATGCTGCAGCGCGAACTCGCCGCGGTGGCCAGCTCGTGCCTCGCGCAGGTCGGCCTCGACCTCAACACCGTCGGCCAGGACCTGCTGGAACTGATCCCCGGCCTCGACGCCGACAAGGCGAAGGCCGTGCTCGACCACCGGCGCAGCATCGGCGGCTTCAAGAACCGCGCGCAGCTCGCCGAGGTTCCCGGCTTCGACGCCGCGACGGTCCGCAACGTCCAGGGCTTCCTGCGCGTGGTCGGCGGCGACGAGCCGCTCGACGCCACGTCGGTGCACCCCGACGACTACGCCATCGCCGTCGCCGCTTCGGGGAAGAAGGGCTGCGCGCCGATCGAGTTGCTCGGCCAGAACCTGCGCGACGTCCCGGTCGACGAGATGGCGACGGAGGAGTGGCCGCGCTACCGCCTCATCCACGTGCTGCAGGCGCTGATGCGCGGCAAGGAAGACAGCCGCGGCGAACTGGTCGCGACGCACAACGCAGGCGTGAACTCGATCGCCGACCTGCAAGCCGACCGCGAGCTCAAGGGCCGCGTCGCCAGCCTCACCGAGTTCGGCGCGTTCGTCGATCTCGGCGTCGGCCAGGACGGACTCGTGCACATCTCGCAGATCCCCGGCTTCCGGCTGCGCGACCCGCAGCAGATGCTGCGCGTCGGCGAGGTCGTGACGGTCTGGGTGCTCAACGTCGATCAGGAGAAGCAGAAGATCGGCCTGACGATGCACCAGCCGCGTCACCTCCAGGAGAACCGCCGCCCGACCCTGGGCGAGCGCATGGAGCAGCAGCAGGGCCGTCGCCCGCGCGGCGATCGCGACGATCGCGGCGATCGGGGCGAGCGGGGTCCGCGCGGCGACCGCCGCGAACCGGCCGGTCCGCCCGGTCGCTTCGCCGGCGCCAGCCGAGTCGGCAAGCGCCAGCCGCCGGGCGAGCCCGGCAAGGACGGCGGTGACCGGCCGCGCTTTGGCCGCGACCGCGAGGATCGCGACTACGGCGACCGGGGCCCGCGCGGCCGCGGCGGCCCCCGCGAGCAGCGCGTCTACACCGTCGAACCGGCGCGCGAGGCGTCGGAGCAGCGCACGCACAAGGGCGAGTTCACCTCGCTGGCGAACCTCCGGGCCTTGCTGGGCGGTGGCAAGAAGGCCGAGGCGCCCAAGGACGCGCCGACGTCGGACGCGTGAGCCACGTGCTCGTCGCCGACCGCGCCGCCTTCTTCGGCGGCGCGTGGCCGCAGGGCTTCGTCGCCCTGCCGGGCCCTGAGGGCGACCAGTTCCTCACCACGGCGCTGGCCGCGTCCCGCTTCGTCGACCGCCCGATCGCCGAGCAGACGCCGGCGTGGAAGCAGTGGATCCCCTACTGCTTGCTGTGCTGCCGCGGCGGCGACGGCAGCGAACCGGGCGTGCTCCTGGTGCGGCGGACCAAGGGCCAGTCGGAGGCGCGCCTGCACGGCGCCTGGTCGATCGGCCTCGGCGGTCACGTCGACCCCGAAGACGGCCCGCCGTCAGGCCCCGGCAACGCCTACTTTGCCCGGGCGCTGGGCCGCGAACTGACCGAGGAGCTGGTCCTGCCGTCGCACGGGGCGCCGACGCCGCGGTTCCTAGGCCTGCTGAACGATGACAGCACCGACGTCGGCGCGGTCCATGCCGGCCTCGTCTACCGCGTCGACCTCGACGTGCCCAACTCCCTGGCGCGCAAGCAGATCAGCATCCGCGAGGTCGGCAAGATGGAGGGCTGCTTCACCCACCTTGTCGAGTTCTTCAAGGTGTGGCAAGATGGCGCGCCATTCGAGTCCTGGTCGAGCGTGTTGGTCCGGGCGGGTTGCGTCGATGCTGTCGGCGTTCCGCGTTGATCCACGAGCTGCCAGGCGGGCGCGTCCAACCGGCGTGGTCAGCGCCGGCGCCCGTTCGAATGCACGACCCCACCCCCACGGCCCCCTGAACAAGTCGCCCGCTTAGCCAACACCTTTGCGGAGCGCAGGAGACCAAACGATGTCCGACCGTAACTCGACCCGACTCACCCGCGACGAAGTCTATGACCTGTTGATGAACGCTCGGCAGGCGGATTGGGTGGAGCTCCAGTTGGAGGACGGCCGCGCCCTGTCCGGCGCGATCATCTTCAACGAGTTCAAGGGCACGGGCCGCCTGATCAACGTCGACCAGGAATTCAGCATCGACTTCCACGTCGACCAGGTCCTCGACGTCAAGATCTGACGCCCAGGAACGCAACATGACGCGCCGGTGCGGCCAAAGCCGCCCGGCGCGTTTTGTTTTGCCCGTCGCCAGCCAAGTCCGGCCATGTGCAGCAACTACCGCGCGCCGACCGACATGGACCGCATGCAGCGGCACTTCGCGGTCGCGCTCGACCAACCGCCGCCGCATGGCGAGACATGGCCGCTGTACCGCGCCCCGGTGGTCCGGCTGGCCGACGACGCGGGCGCGCCACGGGACGCGGCGCTCGGCCAATTCGGCCTCCTGCCCCACTGGGCCAAGGAAGCCAGCCTGGGCCGCAGCACCTACAACGCTCGCAGCGAGACCGCGGCGACCAAGCCGAGCTTCCGCGATGCCTGGCGCAAGGGCCAGCGCTGCATCGTGCCAGCCGAGTGGATCTACGAGCCGTGCTGGGAGACGGGGAAGGCGGTGCGTTGGCGCATCGCGCGCGCTGATGGCGCGCCGCTGGCGATCGCCGGACTGTGGTCGCGCTGGCATCCGCCCGAGGGCGAGCCGGTGGTCACGTTCACCATGCTCACGGTGAACGCCGACGGCCACGAGCTGATGCGCCGCTTCCACAAGCCCGATGACGAGAAGCGCATGGTCGTCGTGCTCGAGAGCGACGAGATCGATGGCTGGCTCACCGCGCCGGCGGCGACCATGGCGGCGTGGATGCGCCGCTGCCCCGCAGGGCGACTCGTCGCCGAAGCCGACCCGCTGCCGCCGCGCCGTCGCACCACCGCCTGACCTCGCGCCGGGCGGGCGGCGCCAGGACGCAGACGGTGCGTCGCGCAGCATGCTCCGTGCGGCACGCCGCACGAAAAAATGCGGCGCTGCCGGCCTTTCGACCGTCAGCGCCGCGAAGCTCTAGAGCTCCGGATCCGCGCCTCACCGGGGAGCAGCCTTGTCAGTCGTTCCAACCGGTGCACACGAAACCGAGCGACCAGAGACCGGCTGGCCCAGATGCCTAGTCCGGACCAGCCGTGCTGTCGGTCCCTCCCTTGGCGACCGCCCAACACGAAGACGAACCCTTACGGATCGACGCAGCCGATGCCAAGGACTTTTTGACGTCGACCGCTAGGCATGGGGCGGTCGACCCCCGCCGACCTACGAGGGCTGGGGCGTCACGAACTGGTACCCGACCCGGCCGTCACGAGCGGCAGGCAGACGCGAAAGGTCGTGCCCTGGCCGAGTTCGCTGTCGACCTCGATGCGGCCGCGATGGCGCTCGACGATGCCGTGGCTGATGGCGAGACCCAGGCCCGTGCCCTTGTCGACGTCCTTCGTGGTGAAGAACGGATCGAAGATCTTGGGCAGGTGATCCGGCGCGATCCCGGCGCCGAAGTCGCGGATCCGCAGCACGGCCTCGCCGCCGACCGACTCGCACGCGAGTTCGACGCGACCACCGCGCGCGGATGCGTCCTTCGCGTTGAGCAGGATGTTGATCAGCACCTGCAGCAGATGGTTCGCAGAACCGAGCGCAGACGCCCCCTCCGGCAAGGACCGAGGCTCGCAGACGAGCTCGACCTCGGCGTGACGGAACGGGACGCGCACGAGGTCGGCGGCTTCGCGCAGCAGTTGCGGCACGTCCAGCGGCCGCAGCTCGAACGGCGCCTCGCGCGAGAACTGCAGCAGACCGGCGGTGATCTGCGCGACGCGGCGGGCGTGCTTGTCGATCACGTCGAGTTCGGCGAGCAGCTTGTCCGGCGCGTCGCCGTCCTGCAGCCGGTAACGCAGGATCTGCACCTTGTTGGCGATGACGCCGATCGGGTTGTTGATCTCGTGGCTGACGCCGGCGGCGAGCGTGCCGATCGACGCGAGCTTCTCGCTGAGCGCGAGGCCGCGGCCGAGCTTGAGCAGTTGCTGCTCGTTCACCTTGAGCCGGGTCAGCACGGTGGCGACGAAGTAGATCGAGAACCCCACCGTCGCCACGAAGGCGAACAACAGCAGCCAGAAGCCGAGCGGCGAGATGCGGTCGAGCTCGGCGAGCCCGAGCGGCAACGGATGGTGCGACAACAGGCCGGTGCGCTCAGCGAAGCCGAGGCCGGCGAGCAGCACGACGCTGGCGCCGCCGACCACGAGCGCAGCCTGGATCGACAGGACGAGCGCGGCGATGAAGGCGTGGAAGACGAAGAACAACGCCAACGGGTTGGTGATGCCGCCTGAGAAGTGCAGCAGCACGGTCAGGATCGCCATGTCCACCGCGATCTGCAGGAAGGCGTGGCGGCGGATCGCCTGCAGCTTGCGTGCCTGCAGCCGTCGGAAGGCCAGCAGGTAGAGGCCGTCGGCGACCACGAGCGCAGCACCGCAGCCGTAGAACGGCCACGGATCGGCGATCAGCCCGAGCGCGTGCGTCGCCAGTGCGCAAAGCCAGATGACGCTGGCGGCAGCGAGCAACCGCAGGCGGTTGAACCACGCGATCTGCTCCAACAGCGTGACGACCTCGCGCGCCTCGTCCGGCAACGGCAGCACGGTAGGTTCGATCGGCGTGGCGCTCACGGGCGCAAGGCTAGGCGACGCGGGCCGGCCGCGGAACGGCGTTGCCCCTCAGTCGCGGGCGCGCGCGTCGTACTCGGTGCGCGCATAGACCCACGACGCGATGGCCAAGGCGACCAGCACGAACCACGTCAGATCCAGCAGCGGCGCGCCGACCTGCTCGGGATCGAACGTCGCCTCGGCTGGCCACAGGTTGCGCGCCAACCGCTGCGTCGGCTCGATGGCGTCGAGCACGAAGCGCCGCAGCGGGTCGGTGATCGTCGCCGACCGCAGGCCCGCCGAGATCGGCAGGTTGGCGACGACCTGCTGCAGGCCGACGACGAAGAACGCGGCCCAGACGAGCGGACGGCGAAACCATGCGCTGAAGGCCATCGCGGCCGCGGCGTACGCGGTAGCGGCGATGGCGCACGCGCCGGCGAACGCGCCGGCGTAGCGCCAATCCGCGCCATCAGGCCAGAGCTCGCGGTTGTCGGCCATCCCGGCGAACAGGATCACCGCGCCGAGCGCGCCGACGCTGGCGCCGACGAGGCTGACGGCGAGCCAGTTGCCGAGCAGCAGCGCGGTCCGCGAGACCGGGCGCAGGAAGAGGTACTGGAACGTGCGATCCTCGAGGCCGCCGTGCAGCGCCTGCACCCCGAGGTACAACGTCAGCCACGGCGTGACGACGGTGGCCTGCAGCCACCATGCGAGATTGCAGTAGGCGATGACGCCGTCGTCTTCGGTGCGCTGGCCGACCTGGTAGCCGACCAGCCACGCGATGCCGTAGAGCGCCGCGGCGCCGATCACGACCAACGTCCAGATGCGATGGTGCCGCAGGCGCAGCGCCGTCTGGCGGGCCGACTCGACCACCGTGGCGACGAAGCCGAGAGGGCGGGGCGCGTTCATCCGACGAGGTATCCGAAGAGGGACGCGAGGTCGTCGTCGAGCGGCACGACTTCGTGCACGCCGCCGTCCCAAGCGGCGCCGAGACGGGTCAACGCTTCGTAGAAGCCGGACTCACCGACGACCGAGACCTCGAGCGAGTCGTCGTGCACACGCACCTGCGCCACCTGCGGCCAGGCGACGAGCACGGCGGCGAGTTCGCGCAGGCGCGGGCCGACGATGCGCAGCCGGTGCGGCTGCGACGGCAGTTGTGCGCGCAACTCGCCGACGCGGCCTTGTGCGAGCAGGCGACCCTGGTGCACGAGCACGACGCGGTCGACGACGGCCTCGAGTTCGTGCAGAACGTGACTCGAGACCAGCACGCCGACGCCCTGAGCCGGCAGGCTCCGGATCGTCTGCGACAGCTCGGCGCGCGCGACCGGATCGAGGCCGGTCATCGGCTCGTCGAGGAGCACGAAGCGCGGCTCGTGCGCGAGCGCTTGCGCCAGCCGCACGCGTTGGCGCATGCCTTTGCTGTACTCGCGGATGCTGCGGTTCATGTGCTCGCCGAGGCCGAGCTGTTCGAGCGTCGCGGCGGCGCGGGCACGCGCGTCACGGCGGCTGAAGCCGTGGTAGCGCAGCATCCAGGCGACGAAGGCGACACCGGACAGCTGCTCGTAGAGGCGCTCGACGTCCGGGCAGAAGCCGAGGTCAGCGCGCGCAGCGGCCGTGCCGGCGGGGTGCGGGCCGACGTGGACCGTGCCCTGGCTCGGCTGCAGCAGGCCGGCGGCGAGCTTCATCAACGTCGACTTGCCGACGCCGTTCTTGCCGACAAGGCCGACGACCTCGCAGCCGACCTCGAACGAGACGTCGAGCAGCGCGACGATCGAGCCATACCACTTGGTGACCCGCTCGAACCGCAGCGCGGTGGCGGACACCATGGCGGAGTGCGCGTTCATGCGAGGGCGTCCTCCATGCGAAGCCGCTTGCGCGCACGCCAGGCGGACCAGGCCAGCAGCGCGCCGAGGCAGCACCACGCCCCCACCACCGACGCGTTGCGCTGCGGCAGACCGGCGATGTCGCGGACCACCACGCCGAAGGCCGTCCACGGCGCGACCCACGAGCGGAGTTCCGGCACGCGCAACACCGCGGCGAGCAGTTCGGCGATCGCTCCGCCGCCGACCATGATCGTGGTCCACGCGACGATGGCGCCGTTGGCTGTCGTCGCGGCGCCGGACACGAGCGTGCCGATGGCCGTGAGGATGCCGGTCGCGAGCGCGAGAGCACCGAGCAGGACGGCCATGCCGCCGGCGGTGTTCTGCAACAGCGACCAATCCGGCGCCAGGAAGATGGCGATGAGCCACAGCACGAAGGGCGCAACGACCGTGATCGAGCCGACGAGCAAGGTGCCGCCGGCCCACTTCGCCAGCACGTACTGCGCCGGCGAGATGCCGCGCGTCCAGTACAGCTCCAGCGCGTTGGTGGCGCGATCGCGCGCGATCGCGCGCGCGACGACCATCGAAGTCAGCAGCAGCACGAAGACGAAGGCCGGCGGTTGGATCGCCTGGGCGGCGTAGAACTGCAGGTTGCGCGGATCGAGTTCCGGTCCGGGGCCGCCGCCGCGCGCGATCGGCTGCGCTTGCAGGCGGTTGCGCAGCGCGTCGGGGCCGAAACTGAGCACGCCGTAGACGATCATCAGGATCACCGTCCGGACGAGGAACGGGATCAGGCACAGGCCATAGAGCAACATGCCCCAGCGGCTGCGGAACAACTGCGTCGCTTCGCGGGCCGCCAACGGCCACCAGCGGCGACTCAGCGGCACCGGCGTGTACGCGGCTTCGCGGTAGGCGTGCGGCGAGGTCATGCGCGGGCTCCGGTGACCGTGCCGCCGGTCACCGCATGCAGGAAGACTTCTTCGAGCGAGCGACGGTGCGGAACGAGGCTGCGAACCGCCGAGCCGGCGGCGGCGACGACGGCGTAGACGGCGCGCAGGTCGGCGCCATCAGGCAGCCACAGGGTGTACTGGTTGCCGCCCTCGGCCCGCACGCGCCCGAGGCCTTCGAGCGCCTGCTGCACCATGGGATTGGCCGGCTCGACGGCGATGCCGTGCTGCCGCTCGCCACCGGCGGTGAGTTCGCGCAGGCTGCCTTGCGCGACGACGCGACCCTGCTCCATCACGACCGCGGCATCGCAGACGGCTTCGACGTCCTGGAGGATGTGCGTCGAGAAGACGACCGACTTGCCGAAGTCGCGGCTCAGCTGGCGGACCAGACGCAGCATGTCGCGTCGACCGGCGGGATCGAGGCCGTTGGTCGGCTCGTCGAGGAACAACACCTTGGGGTCGTGGACGAGCGCGCTGGCGAGCTTGACCTTCTGGCGCGTTCCCGTGCTGTAGCCGGCGACCGGCCGGTAACGCTGTTCGTCGAGGCCAACGAGGTAGAGCACTTCGTGCGCGCGGCGCCACGCGTCGCGCTCGGGCATGCCGCTGAGCTGCCCGAGCAAGGCCACCATCTCGAAGCCGGTGGCCTGCGGCAGGTACGCGTCGCGCTCGGGCATGTAGCCGACGTGGGCGCGGATCTGCGCCGGCGACGCATCCTGCGGCAACTCCGAGAAGCGCATCGTGCCGGTGCTCGGACGCACGAGGCCAAGAAGCGCCTTGAGGATCGAACTCTTGCCGGCGCCGTTGCGACCGAGTAACCCGATCGCTCCCTGGTCGAAGGTCACCGTGAGGTCGTTCACGGCGGTGCGTTCGCCGTAGCGGATCGTCACGTGGTCGAGGGAGACGGTCATGGAGCGTCGGAACGTGGCCGAGCGGGCAGCGTAGATGTCGCGGCAGCCCCACGCGAGGCGGAAGGCCACTGCGCCACGCAGCACCCGGCAATCGACCCCGGATGCGCCACCGAGGCGCAACTATTCGGGCCGCATCGATGGCGACGGACTGACGGGGTTGGGGTCCCCCGGGCTAGTGTCCACCGGGCTCGCGTCGAGCAGGCGTCGCCAAGGAGCCAAGGACTCGGCCGAGGGGCTCGCTGCAATGAGGCGAACGTCCAGGGAACGATCAAGGAACGACGTGCGCCGAACGCAGTCTGCGGTGGCCATGTTCTGCCGCAGCCACTGGCAGAACGGCGTCGATTCGCGCCGCAGCGGGTCGGCGTGCAGAACCACGCCATCTGGCCGAAGCGCCTGCAGGCAGTGCCGCTGCAACGCGGAATGGTGCACCGGGCGGTAGCTGACGTCGGCGAGCAACAGCAAGTCGAAGGTGCCAGGAACCACCGAACGCGACCAGTCGAGCTCGACCACCGCCGGCACCGTGGCATTGCCCTGGCGGGCTGCGTTCCACGATGCGAAGGCCAACGCGTCGGGCTTCACGTCGGCAAAGCTCAAGGCGGCACCAGCGCGCGCAGCTGCGATGCCAGGCACACCGAGGCCGCAACCAAGATCCAGCGCCGCCTTGCCGGCGAGGTTGCCTCGACGCCAGAGAAGTCGAGCCATCGCAACCGAGGCCGGCCAGATCTGCACCCAATATGGCGGCTCGCCGTTGGGCACCGTGTTGGCGGCCCACTCGCCAGCGCGCATCCAGGCGCTCACGTCGGGGATGACCAACGACATGCTGCCGGCGCCAAGCGGGAACCGGATGCGCCGCAGGGGGAAGCGGCGCAGAACCGGATGCTGCTTGGCCTCGGGAACCGTGCCGGAACCAGGCTGTGGCGAGGAAGGGGTCAGTCGGTAGAACGCGCGACGACGCGCACGGCCTCAAGCTACGTAC
>JBEITC010000200.1:0-6944 GCA_040375075.1 Planctomycetota bacterium
ACACCGCTCCATCTCGTCCCGCCCATCGCCGCGATGCCGCCCCGCATCTCCTCCCAGGCCTTCAACGCCATCCCCCGCCGCGGTTGGCGTCGCCGATGCGCCCGCGCCGCCTCTAGCGCGTGTCCACACCGCCTCATCTCGTCCCCGCCCATCGCCGCGATCCCGCCCCTCCTCCCCTCCCAGGCCTTCCCCGCCATCCCTGCCCTAGTTGGCGCCGCCGATGCGCCCGCCACATCTCCACCCCGTGCTCACGCCGCTTCCTCTCGCCCTCACCCATCGCCGCATCGCTTCCCCGCCATTGCTTGCCCCCACCCTTCACCCCACCATCCCGCCATGCAGACCGTCGTCGTCCTCAATCAGGACCAGATGGGCCACGGCGACCGCGCGCTGGGCCAGAAGATCCTCGGCACGTTCCTCAAGAAGTCGATCGCGCTGCGCGGCTTCGACGCGATCGTGCTGTTCAACGCCGGCGTCAAGCTCGTCGCCGCCGACTCGCCGGTGCTGACCGAACTCAAGCTGCTCGAAGAGCGCGGTGTGGACCTGATTCCTTGCGGCACCTGCCTGCAGCACTTCGGGGTCACGCCGGCGGTCGGCAAGGTCGGCGACATGGACGCGATCGTGCGCGAGCTCGACCGGGCCGCGAAGGTGATCACGCTGTGAGCCGCGCGCCGGCCCGCGCCGGCGCCGCACCGCTCACCCGCCGCTCGGGAAGTGGCGTTTCAGCCGCAGGATCGGCTCCTCGAACACGCGCCAGCTGATCGCCGCGACGAGCCAGCTGCCGCACAGGCAGCACAGCCCCAGCAACGCCGCGATCGCCTGCGCCGGCAGCGCGCTCGCGATCGCCTGCTTGGCGCCATCGGGCAGCGCCAGCACGCCGCGCGTCAGCGCGTCGAGCACGAGGAAGTGCACGAGGTACACGCAGTAGCTGACCTGCCCGAGCGCGCGCAGCGGCCGCAGCCGGAACACGCCGACGACGCGGCCCTGCGGCTGGCGCGCGAGGGTCAGCAGTCCGACCGCGAACACGAGCGCGGCGATCAGGCCTTGCTGCTGCATCGGGATCGACTCGGGGAACGGATTGCCGGTCTGGCGCGCGACAGCGAGCAGGCCGCCGAACCCGAGCCACGCGCACGCGACGCCGAACCACCGCGGCGGCGGCGGGACCAGCGCCAGCAGCGCGCCAGCCGCCAGCGTGTCGAGCCGGCACGGCGTGAGGAAGTGCGTCGTGTGCAGCCCGCCGGCCAGCAGCCACAGCCGCAGCGCGATCGCGCCGACCACGACGGCGACGCAGACACGGACCAGCGCGCGCCGCGAGCACAGCCAGACGACCGTCGGCCACACGAGGTAGAACTGCTCCTCGATCGCCAACGACCACGTGATCAAGCGCGCCGGGTCAAACGTGCCTTCGCCGACCAGCGCGTAGCGCACGTTCTGGTAGTACAGCAGGTACGAGGCCTCCTCGGCGCCGGTCGTCGCCGGCCGGTCGAGCGCGAACAGCAGCAAGCCGACGACGAGGTAGTACAGCGGGAAGATGCGCAGGGCCCGCCGCGCGTAGAAGTTGCGGAAGTAGCCCGGCGCGCCCTTGCTGCGCAGCAGGATGCCGGTGATCAGGAAGCCGCTGAGCACGAAGAACACGTCGACGCCGCACCAACCGAGCAGCGCCAGCGTCGGATAGACGTCCGTCGGCGCCGGGCGCGCGGCGCCGAGCAGGCCGACGTCGAGGAACATCGCGTGGAAGAGCACCACCGCGAGGATCGCGAAGCCGCGCAGGCCATCGAGCGCGTCGAGGCGCGCCGGCTCGGCGGCGCCGGGCAGGCGGGCGTCCGTCATGCTCAGACCAGCTCGGGGTCGTACGCGAGCTCGCGCACCGCGACCGTGCGCCGCTCGGCGTCGAACGACAGGCAGCGGTCGTGCGGCAGCGAATAGACGTGCAGCGTCACCGTGACGTCGCCGCCCGGGCTCGCGGGATTGCCAAGGCGATGGATCGCGCGCACGCGGTCCGCGGTGGCGACGGCGCCGACCGCGCTGATCACGCCGCTGCCGGTCGCCTCCAATCCGACGTTGCCGCCGCGGTCGCCGACCTCGCCGACGATGCCGGCGTCCGGCAGCGAGCCGCCGGGCACGAGCTTGAAGGTCTCCTCGGCGATCTGGCCGCGCACGAGCCGCACCCAGCCGCAGTTGCCGGCGTGGTTGTGGATCGGCGTGTACTGCCCCGGCGCCCAGGTCAGCGCCATCACGTCGAACCAGCGGCTGCGGTGCACCTTGCGGCGCGCGTACTTGTGCGGCAGCACGCCGACGAAGCGCTGCAGTTCGCGGTCGTCGAGCGTCCCGTCGCCGAGGATCGCCTCGACGTTCGCCACGGTGATGCCGCCGGGCGGAAGCGCCTCGAGCCGGTCGATCAGGGTCTGCAGGCGCACGTGGGGCATTGGCGGATCGTGCCCGCGGCAGGCCGCCGCGGCCAGGGGGTGGTCGGCGCGCGCCGCGCCGGTCAGGCCCCGTACTGCTTGATGGCGGCGTCCAGGCGCGGCAGCACGGCCTTGATGTAGAGGGCGACCAGGGTGACGGCGCCGGCGATCGTCAGGAAGAAACCCGTCGGTGGCATCGCGCCCTGCAGCACGCCGAGGAAGCCGGAGAACTTGTTGCCGACGGCGGTGGCGAAGAACCAACCGCCCATCGTCAGGCCGACGAAGCGCTTGGGGCTCAGCTTGGTGACCAGCGACAGCGCCATCGGCGACAGGCACAGCTCGCCCACCGTGACGATGCCGTAGAAGCCCATGAGCCAGAAGCCGCTGACCTTCTGCGCGCCGTCGTCCGACAGGAAGCCGGCCAGCGCCATGAACACCGCGGCGATCGCGGTGATCACCATGCCGGCGAGGATCTTGCGCGCCGTGCTGAAGTCGACGCCGCGGCGCAGCAACCGGACGAACCACCACATCACGAGCGGCGTCAGCGCGACGACGAAGAACGCGTTCCAGGACTGGTAGAGCTCGCTGTTGGCGCTCTTGAGCCACTGCCCGTGCGGCAGTTCCGGCGGATTGCCCTGATAGAGCCCGTCGAAGCGCGCCTGCGTCACCAGGAACATCGCCGCCCGCGCGCCGTCCTTCTCGCGCACGAACGCGACGCGCCGCAGCGCCTTGGCGCCGTCCGAGACCTTGACCGTCGTCTCGGGCAGCCCGTGCGAGTCGGTGCCCTCGATCACCTCGACCTTGGGGAAGACCTCGACGCTGAGCTTCTTGTCGGCCTTCTGCTGCGCGGTCAGGCTGCCTTGCAGCGGGACCTCCTCGACCTTGACGTCGGCCGGCAGGCGCGCCGTGAGGTCGGCCAGCGCCGCCTCGTCGACGCGGCGCTTGCCGTACATCTTCGCCTGCAGGTCGGTCGCGATCGGCAGCAGCATCGAGCGCGCGGGGCGCGGCACGTCGGCGTCGGCGTTGCCGTAGTACTTGGGGTAGGTGTCGCCGGCGAACGGCGACATGGCGTCGGCGATCGCGACGACCGGGTCGAACTGCCCCGAGTGACGCGCCGTGCTCTCGTCGGCCCACGTCGTCATCGCGCTGCCGTTGAGGTGCAGCACCATGAAGAACGTGCCGCCGGCGAGGTAGACGGGCAGCAGCGCCTTGAGGCCGGCGCGCTCCTGCGGCTCGGCGCGGTGCGAGAGGCGCGCGAAGAACAGCAGGATCGGGATCGCGCCGATCAGGAAGCCGAAGTCGGTCGGCTTGACGAGCTTGGTGATCGCCGACGGCAACGCGTAGGCAGCGAGCGCCCAGCCGGCGAGGCCGAACAGGAACGCCGGGCCGAGGATCTTGCCGAGGATCTCCGAGAACGGCGTGTCGCCGGGGTTGGAGCCGGGCGTGCGGTCGGAGGCGGCGAGCGCCTTCCAGCTCGCCAGCAGGATGACGACGGACGCCAGCATGCCGCAGCCGGCGCCGACGAACGCCGCCTCCCACACCCATTCGTTGCGCGTGTAGGCCGCGAGGAAGTTCGCGGCGAACGCGCCGATGTTGATCCCCATGTAGAAGATGTTGAACCCCGCGTCGCGCTTGGGGTCGCCCTTCACGTAGAGGTTGCCGACCATCGCGCTGATGTTCGGCTTGAAGAAGCCGTTGCCGACGCACAGCAGCACGAGCCCGGTCGGGAAGGTCCACGACTGGCCGGTCGCGAGCAGGAAGAAGCCGGCGGCGTAGACGAGGCCGCCGATCAGCACCGACTTGCGGTAGCCGAGGAAGCGGTCGGCGAGCAGGCCGCCGAGGTACGGCGTGAAGTACACGAACGCGAGGTAGATGCCGTAGATCTCGTTGCCGACGTCCTTCGACCAGCCGAGGCCGCCGCGCTCGGTGTCCGTCGCGTACAGCAGCAGCACCGCGACGATCGTGTAGAAGCCCAGGCGCTCCCACATCTCGAGGAAGAACAGGCGGTACAGGCCCTTCGGGTGGCCGGAGAACATCGAGCCGGAGGACGGAGCGCTGGGGATCATGGGCGGAGTCGGGCGGCGAGGTCGGGACGGAGGTTCGGGGCGGCGGGAAACGAACGCGGCCGTCAGCGACGGCCGCGGGCGGGGTCAGTCGTCACGGCATCACTTGATGCCGTGCATCAGCCGGTTGAGCGGCTTGCTGAGCACGAGCAGCACCACGCCGGCGCCGATCGCCATCCACGTGATCGGCGTGTAGGCGGTCGTGTAGCCGCTGAGCGGCGCGCCCGCGCCGGGCTCGGCCGAGGCGCCGGCGAGCGCGCTGAACAGGCCGGCGACGAGGTTGCCCATCGAGATCGACAGGAACCACGCGCCCATCACCACGCCGGTCATGTGCGCCGGCGCCAGCTTGGTCACCATCGACAGGCCGACCGGCGAGATGCACAGCTCGCCCGTCGTGTGCAGCAGGTAGACGACGAACAGGCCGACGAACATCGCCGCCGACTTCGACTCGAAGTTGTCGATGGCGAACAGCAGGAAGGCGAAGCCCAGGCCGACCTGGATCAGGCCGAGGCCGAACTTCGTCGGGATCGACGGGTTGCGGTTGGTGCGGTCGAGCCACACCCACAGCCACGCGAACACCGGCGCCAGCGTGATGATGTAGACCGGGTTGACCGACTGGAACCACTCGAACTGGAACGCGCCGAAGTTGCCGACGTGGTCCTGCGCGAAGAAGTTCAGCGAGTTGCCGGCCTGCTCGAAGCACGCCCAGAACAGCGCGTTGACGAACAGCAGGGCGATCAGCGCCAGGATGCGCTGCATGACGATCTTGCCGAGCTTGGCGCCGGTGAAGATCAGGTAGCCGACCATCAGCGCCGACAGGACCTGCAGCAGCGTCGAGGCGACGCCCTTGTTGTCGAGCAGCAGGTAGACCAGCGGCGTCAGCGCCATGCAGGCGGCGACGACGAGCGCGACCGGGCCGACGCCCTCCTTGCCGGGCGGCGTGCCGCCCTTGCCCTGCAACAGCGCGCCGCCGAGCCAGAACACCAGGATGCCGAGCAGCATGCCGGCGCCGGCGAGGCCGAAGCCCCAGCGGTAGTCGGGCGTGACCGCGCCATCGGCGCCGACCGTGCCCATCTGCAGCGAGACCCACGAGCACACCACCGGCGCGAACAGCGCGCCGAGGTTGATGCCCATGTAGAAGATCGTGAAGCCGCCGTCGCGGCGCGGGTCGCCCTGCTCGTAGAGCTTGCCGACCAGCGAGCTGATGTTCGGCTTGAACAGGCCGTTGCCGACGACGACGCCGGCGAGACCGAACAGGAACGCCGTCTCGGTCGGGATCAGCAGGGCGAACTCGCCCGCCGCCATGACGATGCCGCCGAGGATGATCGAGCGGCGGTAGCCGAGCACCTTGTCGGCGACGTAGCCGCCGAAGATGCCCGTCGCGTAGACCAGCGCGGTGAAGGCGCCGTAGGCCAGCGAGGCCTGGTCCTGCGGCTTGCCGAACTGCTGCACGACGTACAGCGCCAGCAGCGCGCGCATGCCGTAGTAGCAGAAGCGCTCCCACAGCTCGGCGAAGAACATCATGTACAGGCCGGGCGGGTGGCCCTGGGCGGGCGCAGCGGAGGCGGAGGTCACGCGATGGCTCCTGTCGGGACGAGGGGACGGGGAACGAGTCGCCGCAGGCTAGCGCGCCGGACCGCCCAAGGCACCGACGATGTGCGGCCGGGACGCAGCGAGACGCGCGCGCCCCCTTGCCTGCCGCGGAGCGCTTCTGCACCATGGCCGCCCCGCAAAGGAGCATCGAAAGCACATGGGTCGCCAGTGGCTGCACGCCAAGAAAGAGGTCACCGCCAATCGCCGGGCGCAGATGACGTCCAAGCTCGTCCGCGAGATCATGGTCGCGGCGAAGATGGGCGTGCCGGATCCGGCGATGAACCCGCGCTTGTCGCTGGCCGTCGACGCCGCGCGCAAGCAGTCGGTCAGCAACGACGTCATCAACCGCGCCATCAAGAAGGGCTCGGGCCAGGGTGACGACGCGGTCAACTTCGAGCTGGTCACCTACGAGGGCATGGGCCCGTGCAACGTGCCGGTGGTCATCGAGTGCCTGACCGAGAACCGCAACCGCACCGCGCCGGACATCCGGATGCTGTTCAAGGACGCGCAGTTCGGCAGCAAGGTGATGTTCCTGTTCGACCAAGTCGGCATCGTCGAGGCGACGCATCCGAAGGCCGGCCAGGACCTGGAGTCGGCGGCGATCGAGGCCGGCGCGCAGGACGTCGAGAAGCTGGAGAGCGCCAAGGAGGAGGAGTCCGGCGGCCGCTTCTTCACCGAGCGCACGGACATGTACCCGGTCGCCGAGGCGCTGAAGAAGCTCGGCTGGACCGTGACCACCGCCGAGCTCGGCTACCGCGGCAAGGACCCGGTCGACCTGCCGGCCGACGACCGCGCGCGCGTGGCGGCGTTCCTCGAGCGCATCGACGAGAACGACGACGTGCACCGCGTCTACGCGGCGCTCAAGTGACCGGGACCGCGCGCGGGC
>JBEITC010000151.1:0-8211 GCA_040375075.1 Planctomycetota bacterium
CGGTTCGCGGATCGGAAGCGACCGGTGCGCCCGGCGCCGCAAACCGCGCGAGCAGCAGTCCTGCGCCGGCGAGCGCCGTGGACACGTCGGGCCTGGCTGCCGCGGCGAATGGCACGACCGGCAGCGCTCCGACGCCCCGCGCATCGGACGCGACGAACTCGACCGCCGCGGCGAACGGCTCGACCAACAACGCCACGACGCCCCGCGCATCGGACGCGACGAAGTCGACCGCCGCGGCGAACGGCTCGACCAACAACGCCACGACGTCCGACGCCTCGGGCACGACCAATCCGACCGCGGCAACCCACCGCGCGACCACCAGCGCCCCGCCGTCCGACGCGTCGACGACGCAGCCAACCAACCCCGTCGCGACGCCCCTCAACCCCAACGCGACCGACGCCGAAACCGAACCGCCCTTCTTCACCGCCACTGCGCTGCCCGCCAAGCACACCGAGCGCGACTTCGACGACTACGCGGTCCAGCCGCTGCTGCCGCACCGCCTCTCGCGCCTGGGCCCGGGCCTCGCGTGCGGCGACGCCGACGGCGATGGCCGCGTCGACGTGTGGCTCGCCGGCGCCGCCGGCCAGCCGGGCACGCTGCTGCACGCACAAGCGAGCGGCGGCTTCGCGCCCGTCGCCGGGCCGTGGGCGCAGCACGCCGACTGCGAAGACCTCGGCGCATGCTGGTTCGACGCCGATGGCGACGGCGACCGCGACCTGTACGTCGCCAGCGGCGGCTTCGAGGCCGGCGCGCGCAACGAGTTGCTGCGCGACCGCCTGTACCGCAACGACGGCGGCCTGCGCTTCGTCGACGCCACCGCCGACGCATTGCCGGATGTGCGTCGTTCGTCGTCGTGCGTCGCTGCCGCCGACTTCGACCGCGACGGCGACGTCGACCTGTTCGTCGGCACGCGCGTCGATCCGGGGCGCTTTCCGCACAGCGCTCCGAGCGTGCTGCTGCGCAACGACGGTGGTCGCTTCGTCGACGCCACCAGCGCGCTGCCCGCCGCCGGCGAACTCGGCATGGTGACGGCGGCGCAGTGGAGCGACCTCGACGGCGACGGCTGGCTCGACCTCGCGGTCGCGGCGTCGTGGCAGCCGGTGCGCGTGCTCGGCAACGACGGCGGCAAGGGCTTCGTCGATCGCACCGACGCGCTCGGCCTCGGCGCGCTGCGCGGCCAGTGGCAGAGCCTCGCCGCCGCCGACCTCGACGGCGACGGCGACGTCGACCTCGCGCTCGGCAACCTCGGCCTCAACACCAAGTACAAGGCGACCGCCGCGAAGCCGCTGTCGCTGTTCGCGCGCGACTTCGACGACAACGGCACGTTCGACGTCGTCGAAGCGAAGCCGGGCGCCGACGGCCTGCTGCCGGTGCGCGGGCTGTCGTGCAGCAGCTCGGCGATGCCGTTCGTGCGCCAGCGCTTCCCGACCTACGACGCGTTCGCGCGCGCCAACCTCGGCGCGATCTACGGCGACGCGCTGGCGCAGTGCCTCGAGCTGTCGTGCAACGAGCTGCAGCACGTCGTGCTGCGCAACGACGGCGCGCGCTTTGTCGCGGCGCCACTGCCGCGGCGCGCGCAGCTGGCGCCGGGCTTTGGCCTCGGCGTCGCCGACTTCGACGGCGATGGCCACCAAGACCTCGTGATGGCGCAGAACTTCTTCTCGCCCGAGCCGGAGACCGGTCGCTTCGACGGCGGCCTCGGGATGTGGCTGCGCGGCCGCGGCGACGCGACGTTCGAAGCGACGCCGCCCCGGGAGTCCGGCATCGCGATGCCCGAGGACCAGAAGGCGCTGGCGCTCGCCGACCTCGACGGCGACGGCGCGCCGGAGTGGCTGAGCGCTGCCAACGACGGCTTCGTGCGCGCGTTCCGCGCGACGGTGCCGGCCGCCGGCCTTGCTGTGCGGTTGCGCGGCGCGCCCGGCAATCCCGACGCGATCGGCGCGCGCGTCACGCTCGTGCGCCCCGACGGCCGCCGGCAGCTGCGCGAGGTGCACGCTGGCAGCGGCTACCTCGCGCAGAGCGAGCCGTGCGCGTGGTTCGCCGACGTGCCGGAAGGCTGCACGCTGGCGGTCGCGTGGCCGGACGGCGCGCGCAGCGAGCACGCGGTGACGCAGCGAAGCGGGCGGCTCGTCGTCGCGCGGTGATCGCCGCGGCGGCGCGATCGATCCCGCGCGGACGTCGACGCAGGCGAGCAGCGAAGTAGGATGCCGCCGCGGTCGCCGGTCTCGAGAGTCCTCGCCATGCTCCACCTTCGCCTCGCGTCGTTCGTTCCGTGGTTGCTGGTCGCCCTCGCTGCGTGCGGCGGCGGCGGCGGTGGTGGTGGCGGCGACGATCCGCTCGCCGTCGAGAGCGCTGCGCTGGTGCGCGCGAATGCGGCCGGCGGCGACGACCTCTACGTCGTGCCGACGAGCGGCGCGTCGGCGCCGCGGCTCGTCGCGCAGCACGGCAGCGACGCGATCTTCGAAGCGTTGCCCGACCTCGTCGCCGGGCGCGTCGTCTACGCGACGGGCAACGTCGAGGGCGACGATCTCTGGTCGACGCCGCTCGCTGCGACCGACACGAGCGAGCGCCGGCAGCTGACCAGCATCGCGGGCCTGCAGGTCTGGGACTGGGCGGCCGTCGCGAATCGTTGGGTCGTGTTCCTCGCCTACATCGAGGGCGCGCCGAGCCTTTGGCGCGTCGACGTCGCGACCACGGCCGCGACCGCGCCGCAGCAGATCTCGACGCCGGGCGCGATCGACGTGTACTGGCGCAGCGATTGGGTCGACGCGGACGGCTGGGTGTGCTTCGAAGAAGACGTGACCGGCGTCTACGTCACGCGCGCCGTCGCGCCGACGACGGCGATCAGCCGCCGCACGCTCTCGCGCATCGGCGCGCCGGACACGTACTTCCTGCCGTCGGTGATCGACTACGCCGCCATGCCGCCGCTGTTCGTCGGCGGGCGCATCCTGATGGTCGAGCGCGCGATCCTCGCCGGCGTCGAGCGCTGGACCCTGCTGTGCCTCGATGGGCCGCAGGCGACGCCGCGGATCCTGGCCTTGGACCTCCGCAACGACGAGATCGCCGCGTTCGCCGCGAGCGGCGTGAGCGGCGGCAGCTTCTGCTACGTGAAGTCGAACGTCGGCACGGTCGCGCCGCCGAACGAGTCCTACAACCTGTTCGCCGTGCGCCTCGACGGCAGCGACGGCGGCATCCCGCGGCAGCTGTCGCAGTTCTTCGCCGGCAACAGCATCACCGAGCTCTATCCCGCGACGGATCGCTGCTACTGGCTCAACGCGCGCTCGACCGGCGCGGGCTTCGAGTACGACCTGTACGCCGCATCGCCCGAGGCCGGCAACCTCACGTCGCCGGTGCTGATCGGTCCGGGCAACGTGGCGCCGGGCTCGGTGGTCTACGGCATCACGCCGCTCGCCGGCGCGCGCATCGCCTTCGTGCGCGAGCTCCCGGTCGCCAGCAGCGCGCAGACCATCCGCGTCGCGCGCGCCGACGTCGCCGGCTCGGAAGCGGGGCAAGGACCGATCAACGACTTCGCCGCGGTCGACGCGGACGGCATCGCGGGCCTGGACGCGTCGTGGACCATTCCAGCGGCGCCGCGCGCGATCGCGGTCTCGGCCGAGACCGTCGGCAGCACGTTCGTCGACAACCTGTACCGCGTGGCGCCGACGGGCAGCGGGTGGAGCTGCGTGCAGTGCAACGTCGAGCCGGCGTATCCGATCGACGGCTCCGCGTACTGGGTGCGCGCCGGCAATCGCATCCTCTACGGCACGGACTCCGGCTTCCGCGCGTTCGATGCCGTCAACCCGGCGGTGGCGACGTTGGTGCTGGACGGTGCGCTGCCGTTCTACTCGGCGTTCCCCGCCGGCAACGGCGGCGCGGGCTACCTGTACTTCGACACCGACGTCGGCGTGTTCAGCGCGCGCTGTGCGGGCGCGTACCCGAGCAACCTCGCGACGATCCATGAGTGGGGCGGCGGCGAGGACTTCGGCGACCTTGGCGGCGCGGCCTATGCCGAGCTCGGCGGGCGCAACTTCTTCGCGGTCGCGACCACCGCGCGCAACTCGATCCGCGTGGTCGACGACGACAACGGCGGATCGGTCGACCTGAGCCGGTCGGCGACGGCGTTCGACCTGCTGCTCGGTTGCTTCCGACCCTGAGGCAGTGCGGCGCGCGGTGCGCCGGCGAACCGACACTGCGCTCGCTCGCGGCGTGCAGCGCAGCCAGATCGCCGCACAGCAGCGCGCCGACGTCGAGGGTGAGCCCGGGGAACACGCGGCGGTGCAGGCATCCGTCGGCGTCCGCGACGATCGGCACGTACGCGCCGTCCGGCAGTTCGAACCAAGCGACGGCGCCGTCCTCGACGCGGTGCACGAGGTACTCGCGCACGCCATTGCGGCGGTAGGCGCGCAGCGTCTTGTGCAGGTCCATGCTGGCCGACGCCGCGGCGACTTCGACAACGAGCTCGGGCGGGCCTTCGAGCTGGCCGTCCGCGGTGGTCCGGCAGCTGCCGCCAGCGTGCGGCGGCAGGCGCAGCAGCAGGTCGGGCTGCGGTTCGAGGTCCGCGCGCCAACGCATGGCAGCGTGCAGCCCTTCGCCGGCGCGTGCCATTCCGGCTCCCGGGCTGCGGCTCGTTGTCGGTGCAGCGCACTGGCACGAACCATGCGCGCAGCGCCCGTGCTCGACGGATGATCGCGGCGGGGCACCGGGCTAGGATCCGCCGCGGAAGAACTCCCTGACGCCGCACCCGTCGCCATGCATCGCCAACCCCTTCGCCTTCTCGCCCTCTCGCTCGTCGGACTCGCTGCTTGTGGCGGTGGCGGTGGAGGCGGCAGCAGCGGCGGTGTGAGCAACGAGGATCGGCTCGCGTCGGCGCAGGCCACGCAGGCTGCGGCGGTGCAGCTGTTCCGCGGCAGCGACGACTTCGATGCGCTCGTTGCGTCGCTCGACGACGCCAAGGCGCGCGATCCGAACAACGCCGGCGCGCGGCTGTTCCATGGCATCGGCTTCTTCCTGCGTTGGGTCAACGCGCTCGGCATCCGCGGCGGCGGCCGGTTGCGCGCGCTCTACGTGCGTTCCGGCTTCGCGCCGGGCAATCCGAACGCCGGTTTCTGGCGGTACCGCGTGCAGGCGCAGTCGCTGCAGGGCCAAGGCGAGTACGCCAACTCGGCGCCGACGACGCAGGAAGTCGCGGCGATCCTCGAGCAGGACGTGCTGCCCGCGCTGCGCAGCCTCGCGGCGGGCTTCGAGTCGGTGCCGAGCGACTTCCGTTGGCAGGTGCAGGCCAGCGATCTGCTGCAGCACCCGCTGGCCAACCCCGGCGCGTCGTGGAACGCGTCGTACGAGATCGATCGTGGCGACGCGCTGATGGCAGCGGCCGCATTGCGCGTGTTCGTCGCCGCGGGTGAGTTGGCGCTCGCCTACCAGCAGGGCGACGTCGACATCAACGACTTCGATCGCGGCGAGGACCCGTCGGTCGATCCGCTCGCGGTCTTCCGCGACCGCTATCCGGACCTCGGCAACGTCGCGCGCACGGCGATGCTCGCGCAGGCCCGCGCCAGCCTGGAGCAGTCGTTCGACGACTACGCCGACGGCGCTGCGATCCTGCGCGCCGAGACGCCGGCCCAGCAGGCCGCCGGCCTGCTGACCATCGCGCCGGACCGGCTGATCCCGGCGGCGCAGCAGGCGCAGTTCCTCGCCGACGAAGCGGCGTGGCGCGATTGGGTCGGCGACCTCGTCGACGCCTTCGGCCAGAACGCCAACACGCCGATCCTCTACGCGCCGGACGGTACGCCGCTGCCGCAGAGCGAGCAGTTCGTCGTCAACTTCGGTCGCTTCTTCGCCGGCGTCGATGCGCGTTCGCTGCTGTTCAAGCTGGTCGTCGACCCGCGCACCGGCAAGCGGCGGCTCGGCGTCACCTCGCTGGCGCAGATCGACGCTGCGATGCGCACGGCCGATGGCGTTCTGCCGACGGCGCGCGGCGTCACGCCGAGCGCGGGCGACCTGCAGGCCAACGGCGTCTACGCGGTGCGCGTCGACGCGCCGCCGAGCTCTACCAAGTCGATCGACGGCGCCTTCGGCGACTGGGCGAACGGCGCGGTGAAGATCGGCGACGTCCCGGCCGCGAGCGTCGGCGCCGGCGCGCCGAGCCTCGGCAACGTCTTCGCGTCGGTCGGCAACGGCAACCTGTTCCTGCGCGTCGACGCCGACCTGCAGTCGGTGGTCAGCGCCGCCAGCTACGGCCGCGCCGCGGTCGAGGTCGCGTTCCACACGGGCGGCGAGTGGGAGCCCACGGCGAACATCGAGTTCGACAGCTGGTCGTGGCAGCCGACGAGCGGTGGCAGCCAGGCGACGGTGTTCGCCAACAACCTCGGCGGCCTCGAGGCGGCGATCGCCGTGCCGGCGGGCGTCGGGCCGCTGTGGGCCAGCGTCGCCGTCGAAGCGAAGACCTACGACGCGAACTACACGCAGGCGCTGCACAACCGCCGCGAGGCGATGTTCGTGCGCGTGCGCTGAGGCGCGCGATGCTCGGACTGCGGCGGGACACGCTGGCGCTGGCGCTCGGCCGGCGCTTCGCCGCAGCCTTGGCGCCGGCGTTCCTCGCCGTGCACGCGACCATCGCGGCGTTGGCGCTCGCGTTCCTGCGCATCGACGCGCCGGGGCTGTCGTGGGCCATGGCGATGGAGCTCGCTGGCGACGCGCTCGTCGCCGGCTTCGACGTGACGTTCACCGGCGTCGTCGCCGCCGCGGCCTGCGTCACCGTGCACGGCGCGGCGGCGCGCGGCCAACTGCTCACGGTCGCGTTGGCGGGACGCGCGCCGTGGCGGGCCTTCGTGCCGACGGCGGTGGCGCTGGCCGCGATCACGGTGGGCCTGTGGTGGTGGGTCGGCCACGCCACGCCGCAGGCGCTCTACCGGCTGCGCTACCCGCTCGCCGACGCGACGCAGGCCGCGCGCCTGCTGCCGCCGGGGGAGCCGCGGAGCCTCGGCGGTTGGACGGTCGCGGTCGGCGCGGTCGACGACGACGCGCTGCGCGACGTCGCCTTCGCCCGCACGGATCCGGCGGCGGCCATGGCGCTCGTGGCGGCGGACGCGCGCGCGACGGTGCGACCGCTCGACGAGCGCACGGCCACCGTCGACGCGGAGTTCCGGCAGGGGCGTTGGCTCGCGCGGGATCGGCAGCGCGTGCTGTTCGACGCGGGCTTCGATCGCCTGATCGCGTCGACGGACGCGCGCGGCTTCCTGCGACCCGACAAGGCGACGCTGTTGCCGTTGGCGTACTACCGCGACGACGAACTGCCGCGCTATCGCGAACAGGCGCTCGCGCGTCTGCGCGCGGGTCTCGCGGTCGACGCGACCGCGGCGCAGCGCACCGAGGCGTTGGGGCTGGTCCGCGGCCTGCGCGCCGCGGCGGCAGCGCAGCCGTTGCTGGCGTTCGTGGTGATCGTCGGGTTGCTGGCGCGGCCGCGTCCGCGCGGGCGCGCCGTCGCCGTCGCGGCGTGCGTCGCGATCGGCGTGGGCCTCGTCGCGCGCATCGCGCTCGAAGCGCGCGCCGGCAAGGTCGGCGACCTGCAGCAGCCGTGGTTGGCGTGCCTGCCGGCGCTCGCGACGGTCGCATTGGCGGCGCCGTTCGCGCGGCGATGGAGCGGCGTCGCGTGACCCTTCTGCGCGCAGCGGTCGTCCGGTGGCTGCGACTGGTCGTCGGGCTCGGCGGCGGCATGGCGACGCTGCTCGCGGCGACGCAGGCGCGCCGCTGGTTGGCCGCGGATCGCGTCTGGAGCGCGCAGGAAGCGCAGCGGCTGCTCGCGGACGGCGTGGCGACGCTCGGCGTCGTGATGGTCGTCGCGGCGACGCTTGCGGCGGTCGAGACGACGGTGCGAATGCGGCGCGATGGCGTGCTCGCGACGCTGTGCGTGTCGTCGGCGGGACTGCGCCGGTTCGCCGGCATCGCGGTCGCGTCTGCGCTCGCGACCGGCGTCGTCGTCGCCGTGGCTGCGTCGCTCGCGGATCGGCTCGCCGAAGCGCCCGCGGCGCTCGTCCGCGTCGCCGAGGGCTGGCGGTGGCAGCCGTGGCCGTCGATCGCGCCGATGACCTTGGTTGCGGCGGCGGACGCTGGCGGGATGCCGTCTGGCGACGATCCCGCGCGCGCGCTGCTGGCGGGCGGCGCTGGCGCTGCGGCGGTCGCGGCGGCGTTCGCGTTCGGCGCGACCACCACCGC
>JBEITC010000359.1:0-4304 GCA_040375075.1 Planctomycetota bacterium
CGGCCGGCTGGCGGCCGACTGGGTGCGCGCGACGTGGCGCTGGGAGCGCATGTACGAGCGCTGCGACGAACTGCTCGCCGGACTCGGCGTGCGCTTCGCGCGCTGAGCCCGCGGACCGCGCCGAGTCAGCGGCGGCCGACGATCGGCTCGAGGCGGAACTCGATGCGCTTGTCGAACGTCGTCGTCACCGCGACGCCGTGGCGAAGCGCCGGCTCGAAGCGCCAGCCGCGCGCGGCGCGCAGCGCCTCGCGGTTGAAGCCGGCGTAGCGCGACGGCTGGCGCAGCGCGACGTCGAGCACTTCGCCGCGGTCGTCGACCGTGATGGCGACGACGACCGCGTCCTCGCGACCCGCGAGACGCTCGGCTTCCGGGAACCGCGGCGGCTCGTTGTTGGCGGCGGGCCGCGCCTCCACCCACGCCTGCGGGAGCGAAGCTGGCGCGGCGGCCGGCGCTTCCTCGACGGTTGGCGGCGGCGGCACCCGGGCGATGCGCTGCAAGGTCGGCTGCGGCGCTGGCGTCGTCGCCTTCGCTTCGGCGACCGGCGCCGCGAACTCATGCGCCGCCTCGCCCACCTCGCGGACCTCGGCGATCGGCTCGTGCACGACCGCCTCGACGACGACGGCCGGCAGGTCGAGGGCCGCGGCGCTCGGAGCGCTCGGCTCGGTGGCCTGCACCTGCACCAGCGGCGGCGTCAGCGAAGGCCGGCTGCCCACGTACGCGCTGAAGCCCAGCGCCGCCGTGATGGCAGCGCCGTGGACGGCGCAGGACAGGTACAGGAAGGCGGCGGGGCGCACGATCGGGGGCGCGAACGCTAACCGATCCGGGTCGGTTCAGTCGCCCCCATCCTGCTTGGCGCCCGGCGCGATCCGCCAGACCCGCCCCTTCTTGCCGTCGAAGCCGGCGACCAGCAGCTCGCCGTCGGGATCTTCGCCGAAGCTGGCCACCTGCTGCGGCGCGCCGGCCAGCCGCACGACCTGGTGCTTGCCGCCCTGCCGGTCCTCCTTGCAGGCCCACATGCGCAGCGTCATGAAGTCGCCGTACACGAACCAGCCGTCCAACCCGGCGATCTTCTTGCCGCGGTAGACGTAGCCGCCGGTGATCGAGAGGCCTTCGCTGTGCGGGTAGCTGGCGACCGGCGCGATGGCGCCTTCGGGCACGTCCTTGCCCTTGCGCAGCTTGAACACTTCGTCCGCTTCGAACGCGTTCCAGCCGTAGTTGCCGCCCTTCACCAACCGGTCGACCTCCTCCAGGCGGTTCTGGCCGACGTCGCCGCACCACAGGTCGCCGTTCGCGCGGTCGAAGCTGATGCGCCACGGGTTGCGCAGGCCGTAGCACCAGATCTCCGGCCGCACGCCGTCGGTCTGCGGCCACGGGTTGTCGGCCGGGATCGCGTACGGCTTCTCGGTCGTCGCCGCGCGCACGTCGATGCGCAGCACCTTGCCGAGCAGGTTGGCGCGGCTCTGCGAGTTGAGGAACGGATCGTTGGCGGCGCCGCCGTCGCCGAACGCGACGTACAGCATGCCGTCCGGCCCGAACTCGATGGTGCCGCCGTTGTGGTTGCCGAACGGCTGGAACACCTCGAGCACGCGCAGCTCGCTCGCGAGGTCGACGACCGCGCCGGCGGCCGTCTTGCTCGCCGTGTAACGCGCGACGATCGACTGGCGGTTGGACTTGGCGACCTTGCCGTTGCCCATCGTCCCGGTCAGGCCGTCCTTCTTCTCCGACCAGCAGACCCAGACGTGGCCGTTGTCGGCGTACTTCGGATCGAACTGGAAGCCGAGCAGGCCCTCCTCCCAGTTGTCGGTGAACACGACCTTGCTCATGTCGAGGAACAGCCGGCCCTCGCCCTTCGACTCGCCCGCGCGCGGCACCGCGAACACGCGGCCGGGCTGCGTGCACACGTACGCGTGCGCCGGATCGGTCGCCGTGAACGCGACGTACAGCGGCCGGTCGAAGCCGGGGTGACCGGGGAACGCGTCCTCGAAGGCGATCGCGGGGCCGGCGGGCAGTTGCGGCGGCTCGTCCTGGGCGGCGAGCGGCGCAGCGACGACGAAGAGCAGGAACGACGACGGAAGGACGCGCATCGGACGCGGCAGGATAGCGGCGCAAGGCGGCTGGCGCAGGGTCCGGCTCGCGGCCAAGATGGCCGTGATGCTGCGCCTCACCGGCCTGCGCAAGACCTACGGCGCGTTCGTCGCCCTGCACGGGCTCGATCTCGCCATCGCTCCTGGCGAGATCCTGGCGCTGCTCGGCCCCAACGGCGCTGGCAAGTCGACGACGGTGAAGTGCCTCGTCGGCCTGCTGCGCCCGGACGCCGGCGCGATCGTCGTCGACGGCGTCGACGCCCTCGCCGACCCGGCGCAGGCGCGCCGCCGCATCGGCTACCTGCCCGAGGTCGCGCGGCTGCACGAGACGCTGACGCCGTGGGAGTTCCTGCGGCTGAAGGGCCAGCTGTTCGACGTCGACGAGGCGGCGATCCGCGCCCGCGGCGAACGGCTGCTCGGCGGCTTCGGCCTGCTGGCGCGCGGCGACGACCCGATGGTCGGCTTCAGCAAGGGCATGCTGCAGAAGGTCTCGCTCGCCGGCGCGCTGCTGACCGAGCCCAAGCTGCTGGTGTTCGACGAGCCGCTGTCGGGCCTCGACGTGACGACGACGCTGGTGGTGACGGAACTGATGCGCGCGTTCGCCGATCGCGGCGGCGCCGTGCTGCACTGCAGCCACCTGCTCGACGTCGTCGAGCAGAGCGCCGACCGCATCGCAGTGCTCGACAAGGGCCGCCTGCTCGCCTGCGGCACCGCCGCGCAACTGCGCGCGCACGCCGGCGCCGCCGCCGACGCGCGGCTCGACGCGGTGTTCCGCTCGCTGGTGCAGGCCAGCGACCCCGCGGCGCAGGCGCGCGCGATCCTCGGCTGACACGGCGCGGCGACGCAGGAAGATCGGCGGCGGCGTGGCTGCGCGCTCGCGAGCCTCCGACCGATGCCTACCGTGACGGCGCAGCAAGGGTGCCGCACCGCGAGGTCCGGCAGGCACTGTCCTGGTCGGGCCGCCAGGGCGCATCCGACTCGTCGCGCCGTCCCCTCCGGCGCAGAGGACCGATGACCGAAGCCCTGCTGTTCGGCGCCTTCGCCTGCACGCTGCTGGCGATCGCCCGTTTCCACGCCCGCGCCACGCTCATCGCCGTAGCCGGCATGCTCGTCGTGGCGCTGCTGCGGCTGTCGCTCACCGAGTTCGACCTCGGCGCGCACCTGCTGCACGAGGCGCACATCGTGACCAACCTCGCCGGCCTGCTGCTCGGCTTCGCCGTGCTGGCGGCGCACTTCGAGCACAGCCATCTGCCGGAGAAGCTGACCGAGGTGCTGCCGTCGGGCCGCAAGGGCGCGTTCCTGCTGCTGCTGCTCGTCTTCGTGCTGTCGGCGATCCTCGACAACATCGCCGCGGCGTTGATCGGCGGCTCGGCGGCGGTCACGCTGTTCCGCCGCAAGGTGCACATCGGCTACCTCGCGGCGATCGTCGCGGCCAGCAATGCCGGCGGCGCTGGCTCGGTCGTCGGCGACACGACCACGACGATGATGTGGATCGCCGGCGCGTCGCCGCTGTGGCTCGCGCCGGCCGCGCTCGGCGCCGCGGTCGCGCTCGGGTTCTTCGGCGTCGTCGCCAGCCGCCAACAGCACGCGCTGCAGCCGCTGGCCCGCCTCGACCATCCGGCGCCGCCCGTCGACCTCGCGCGCGTCGGCATCGTGGCGCTGATCCTGGTCGGCACCGTCTACACGAACGTGAAGCTCGACTTCCCGGCGGTCGGCGTGTGGGCGGCGATCCTGCTCGGCTGGCCGCTGCGCCGCGTCGAGTTGCGCCTCATCGGCGAAGCTGCCAAGGGCGCGGCGTTCCTGCTCTGCCTCGTGCTGGCGGCGTCGATGATGCCGGTCGACAAGCTGCCGGAGCCCAGCGCCGCGACGACGTTCGCGCTCGGCTTCGTGTCGTCGGCGTTCGACAACATCCCGCTGACCAAGCTGGCGATCGACCAGGGCGGCTACGACTGGGGCCTGCTGGCGTTCGCCGTCGGCTACGGCGGCTCGATGCTGTGGTTCGGCAGTTCGGCCGGCGTCGCGATCAGCGGCGTGTTCCCGGAAGCGAAGTCGGCGAAGCAGTGGCTGCTCGCCGGTTGGCACGTGCCGGTCGGCTACGTGCTCGGCTTCGCGGCGATGGTCGCGCTGCTCGGCTTCACGCCGCGCGCGCTGCCGAAGCACGCGCCGGCGGGCGCGCCCGCGCCAGCGCAGGCGCCGGCCGACGGACGCTGACGCCGCGAG
>JBEITC010000646.1:0-1717 GCA_040375075.1 Planctomycetota bacterium
CGCTCGCCTGCCTGCGCGCCGGCGACCTCGCTGGCGCGCGCAACGCCGTCGCCGCCGCTCGGCTGGCAGCGACCGTCGCGGCAGCGCCGCCGCTCGCCGACGTCTGCTGGTCGCTGCTCGCGCTCGGCTGGTACGTCGACGCGGCCGGCGACGATGCGTTCGCCGCGACGACGTGGCCGACGCTGCGCGCAGCGCTTCGCCAACTCGCGCACGCGCCGGCTGCCCCGCGCTTCGCCGACGAGTGCCTCGCGATCCAGGCGTGCTTCGCGGTGGCGAGCCTGTGCCATCGCGCCGGCGGCGAAGCGTTGCCATGGACCAACCGCGCGCTCGTGCGCAGCGAGCGGCTCGAACGCACGGCATGGCAACGCATGCGCGGCCGCTTCCGCAGCGCTGCGGACGACGGCCTGCTGGCCAAGCGCGCCCACCCGCCGGCGGAACCGGGCGACCTCGCCGCCGCATGGCTCGGACTCGGCGCGCCGACCGGCCCCCTGCCGCGCCACGGCCGCAGCGCGCTCGCAGAGCTCACGGCACGCGCAGCCGCGACGCCCGCCGCCGACTCCATGCACGCCGCCGCCATGCGCCTCGCGGCGGCGACCGAGCTCGGCGACGCCAGCGCCCGCTGTGCCGCCTTCGCCGCGCTGCGGCGCTTCCCCGCCGACGGCGCGGGTCCCGCCGATGCGGCGCTCGCGCTCGACGCGCTGCTGTTCGCGCTCACCGGCCTGCGGCAGGCGACCGCATGCGGACGCGCCGGCGAACTCGTCGATGCCGTCGAACTCGCGCCGTGGCTGCCTCACGGAGCGCGGTCGCTGCGGTTGCACGGGGTCGTCGCCGCCGGCGCGACGTTCGATCTCGAGGTGTCTGCGCGGGTCGGTCCTCCGGGCGCCGACGAGCGCGACGCGGCTGCCTGCCTCGCTGGCGCGCGGCCCCGACTCGTCGTGGTGGTCGCGATGCGCGCGACCGCCGACGGGGCGCCGCGTGCGATCCTGCTGCGCGGCCTCGGCGACGCGGCGATCGCAGCGCTCGCTGGCGGCGAGCGCTGGCTCGCGTCGCTACCGACGCCGCAGCTTGACGCGCAACACCAGCTGCGTGGTCGTGGCGACCGTCGCTGACGCGCCGGCGCGCTCGCCGGCGGGGACCTTCGTCTCACCGCTGCGCACGACGCCCTTGCGATCGCGCGCGAAGCCGGCGGCGACGGCGAGCAGTTCGGCGACGTCGGCCTTCGGTCCTTCGACGATCCACGCGCGCGTCGTCGCTTCGTCGTCGGCGCTCGCTGCGTCGAGCCACGGCGAAGCGGCGAGCTCGCCGTTCGTCGTCGTCCAGGTCATCGCCGCCGGCTCGGCGGCAGGGTCCCCCGCCGTGGCGAGGAAGCCAAGCAACGCCGCGCGCAGGGCAGCGGCGTCGAGCGGCGCAGCCTTCGCCTTGGCAGCGTCGGCCTCGCCGCGCGCCTCCTGTGCATCGCCGAGCCGGCGCCGCGCCGCGCCGTCGGCTTGGAGTTCGACTTCGAGCACCGGCGTCGGGCCGGTTGAGGGGACCGGCGCAATGGGCGTTGCACCCGGCTTGGTCGCCGACGCCGTGCCCGGCGCTTGGGCTTCGCTTCGCTGCGCGGCGGGCGGCGCTTCGGCAACGGGCGGCGTGGCGGTCGGCGCAGCGCCCTCGTCCGTTGGCGCGAACCGGCGCAACGCGGCGGCGGCGTCTTCGCCCGTGCCGGCCGGCGGCA
>JBEITC010000609.1:0-1952 GCA_040375075.1 Planctomycetota bacterium
CGCGGCCGCCGCGGCGTCACCCGCGGCGCGCACCGCGCGCTCGGCACGCAGCGCCCGCGCTGCTCACTTCGCCGCTGGCGCGAGCAGCTGCTGCAGCCGCAGCCACTGGAACTCGTTGCTGTGCGCGTTGACGCGCGGATCGAGCCCGTGCCGCGAGCGCGGATAGACCATCAGCTCGACGTCCTGCTTGCCGGCGACCTGCAGCTCCCACAGCAGCTGCATGGTGTTCTGCAGGTGCACGTTGTCGTCGAGCTCGCCGTGCAGCAGCACGAGCTTGCCCTTGAGGTCGCGCGCCGCCTTGACCACCGACGTCGCGGCGTAGCCCTTCGCATTCATCTGCGGCGTGCGCATGTAGCGCTCGGTGTAGATCGTGTCGTACAGCTGCCAGTCGTAGACACCGGCGCCGGCGAGGCCGAGCGCGAACGTGTCGCTGTGCGTCAGCGCGTAGGCGCTGATGAAGCCGCCGTAGCTCCAGCCGCTGATGGCGACGCGCTTGGCATCGCCGCCGAACTCGGCGACGACGTGCGCGACGGCGTCCTGCAGGTCCTTCAGCTCCTGCACGCCGAGCTGCTGGTAGCAGGTCCCGGTGTGGACCTGGCCGCGGCCGCTCGCCGAGCGCACGTTGACCTGCAGCACGACGAAGCCCTGCTGGCCGAGGAACTGGTGGTAGCTGCTGTGCGCCCACGCATCGCGCACCGTCGGCGCGTCCGGGCCCGAGTACGTCGGCAGGAACACCGGCCAACTGCCGTCCTTGCGCCAGCCGCTCGGCAGGATCACGCAAGCGTCGAGCTCGTAGCCGTCGCGCGCGCGGATCGTGCGCCGCTGCCGCGGCAGCAGGCCGAACTTCGCCGCCGCCGGGCCGGCGTCGGCCGCGCCGACCTCGCGCAGCACGGCGCCGTCCGCGCCCGACAGCACGCGCACGCGCGTCGGTTGGTCCATCGCCGACCAGCGATCGAGCACGAACGCGCCGCCTTCGCCGAGTTCGTATTGGTGCGTGCCGACGCCGGGCGTCAGGCAGACGAGGCCCGTGCCGTCGAGAGCGACGCGGTAGAGATGGCGGCCGGTGGCGCCGTCCTTCGTGCCTTCGAACCACAACAGCCCGCGCGCCTCGTCGATGCGCTCGATCGCGCGCACCTGCCACTCGCCGCTGGTCACGGCGCCGACCAGCTCGCCGCCCGGCTTGTGGCGGTAGACGTGCTGGTAGCCGGTGCGCTCCGACAGCCACAAGAACGTGCCGTCGGCGAGCCAGCGCGGCGACTCCGGCCGGTTGACCCACGTCGGCGACTCCTCGCGCAGCCACTTCGTCGCCTTCCCGGTCGCCGGGTCGATCGCCAGCAGCTCGGCCCACGTCTGGATGCGGTCGCTGACCGTCGCCAGCAGCGTCGTGCCGTCCGGCGTCCAGTCGACGCGCACGACCAGCAGGTCCTTGGGCCACGCCGCGAGGTCGACCGGCACGATGCGCCGGTCCTTGCTGTGCGCGACGAACAGGCTGGCGAACGGATTGGGGTCGCCGGCCTTCGGGTAGTTGCTGACCTCGGGGCGCACGCTGCGCTCGGTCTCGAGGAAGCCGTCGGGCACGTGGTCGACGAGCGTGAACTCGCGCACCGGCGCCTCGTCGAGCGACAGCCAAGCACAGCACGAGCCATCGCGGTTCCACCAGTGGCCCTGGAAGTCGCCGCGGCCGTACAGCTCTTCCTGGTAGACCCAGTCGAGCAGGCCGTGGAAGCGCTCGGGGCCGCCGTCGCTGGTCACGCGCCAGACGTCCTTGCTGGCGACGTCGACGACGTAGAGGTCGTTGCCGCGCACGAACGACGCCTTGCTGCCGTCGGCGGCGAGGTGCGCTTCCTCCTTCTTGCCGGCGGCGGCGCCGTCGCTGGTCAGCCGCACGGCCTTGTCGTCACCGCCACCGCCACCCGCCGCGCCCGCGCCGTTGCGCGCGCCGCCGCGGCGAC
>JBEITC010000607.1:0-1963 GCA_040375075.1 Planctomycetota bacterium
CATGGCGTCACCGGCGCAGCGGAACCGCGCGCACCGAACGCCTGCCGGACACGCGCGCGATCAACCGAGCAGGCCGTGGTCGTCGCCGCGCACCGGCCCGCGCGGCAACGCACCGAGGTCGAAGCCGGCGAGCAGTTCGCGCGGCGTGCAGGCAGCGCCGCGCGGCCGCAGGCCGCAGAGGTGCGCGAGGTGGCCGACGAGCCGCTCGCTCGCCACCCCCGCCTGCCGGAAGGCGCGCAGCGACGTGTCGCCGTGGCGCTTGGCGAGCCGCAGGCCGTCGGCGCCGACGACCAGCGGCACGTGCACGAAGGCCGGCGCCGGCAGGCCGAGCGCGTCGTACAGCAGCAGCTGGCGCGGCGTGCTCGGCAGCAGGTCGTCGGCGCGCAGCACTTCGGTCACGCCCTGTGCCGCATCGTCCACCACGACCGCCAGCTGGTAGGCCGGCCCGCCGTCGCGCTTCTGCACGACGAAGTCGCCGCGCACGCGGCCTTGCTGCGCGCCGGCGAATCCGTCGTCGAACGGCACGGCGGCGACGTCGACGCGGAAGCGCAGCGCCGGCTCGCGGCCGGTCGCGGCGCGCGCCTGCGCAAGATCGGCGAAGCGGCCGCGGCAGGTGCCTGGGTAGACCGGGCCATCGTCGCCCGCTTCGTGCGGCGCCGACGCGGCGTCCTCGATCTCGCTGCGCGTGCACACGCACGCGTATGCACGCCCGGCGGCCACCAGCCGATCGGCCGCGGCGCGGTAGCGCTCGAGCCGCGTGCTCTGCACCACCGGCTCGCCGTCCCAGTCGAGGCCGAGCCAGCGCAGGTCCTCGATCGCCTGGGCGGCCGACTCGGGCTTCACGCGCGGGCCGTCGATGTCCTCGATGCGGAGCAGTAGAGTGCCACCGCGCGAGCGGGCCGACAGCCAAGCCAGCAGGAACGTCCGGGCGTTGCCAAGATGCAACGCTCCTGTCGGGCTCGGCGCGAGTCTGCCCACCACAGGCCTTCTGAGTGCAACCGTCATCGCCGCAAGGCCTCGTTCTACGCATCGACGCCAAGGTCTGCCACGTCGAGGTCGACGGCGAACGCCGGCAGCTGCCGCTCGCCGGCAAGTTGTTCGAGGAGAAGGGCCATGAACGCCGGCCGCTGGCCGTCGGCGACCGCGTCGTGCTCGACGCCACCGGCAAGGCGATCGACGCCGTGCTGCCGCGCAGTTCCCAGCTGCACCGCCGCGCCGCCGCCGAGGGCGAAGAGCAGGCGCAGGTGCTCGCCGCCAACATCACGCACGTGCTCGCGGTCGCCAGCGTCAAAGAGCCGGCCTTCCAGTCCGAACTCGTGGACGGCGTGCTGGCGGCGGCGGCGCGCGAGCGCATCCCGGCGACGCTCGTGCTCAGCAAGATCGACCTCGACGAGGGCCTCGCCGCGACGTGGAAGCGCGCCTACGCCGACGCCGGCGTGCGCGTGCTCGGCACGTGCACGGTGCCGGGCCGCTCGACCGAGGCGACGCTGCGCGAACTCGGCGACCTGCTGCGCCAGAACCGCTCGGTCGTCGTCGGCCTGTCCGGCGCCGGCAAGTCGTCGCTGCTCAACGCCGTCGTGCCGGGCGTGCAGCTGCGCACCGGCGACCTCAACCACATCCGCCAGGGCCGCCACACGACGACGCACACCGAACTGATCGCGCTGCCCGGCGGCGGCCACGTGCTCGACACGCCGGGCGTGCGCAACTTCCACCTGTTCTGCGTCGGCAGCCAGGAGATGCAGTTCCTGTTCCCCGAGATCGCGCTGCGGCTGCCGCACTGCGACTACCGCAGCTGCCTGCACGACGGCGAGGCGAGCTGCGCGGTCAAGGACGCGGTCGAACGCGGCGAGATCGCCGCCAGCCGCTACCGCAGCTACCACACCATGCTGCAGGACGCGCTGGCAGCCGAACGGCCAGGGCCGAAGGCGAGTCGGCAGCCGGCGCGCGGCGGCGGCCGGCGGCG
>JBEITC010000605.1:0-1963 GCA_040375075.1 Planctomycetota bacterium
CGTCGGCGAAGACGCAGAAGTCGCCGAGGTCGTAGTTGCGGCCGAAGTCGGCTTCGAGCGCGAGCGACTGCGCCTTCTTGAGCTCGAGGCGCAGGGCTTCCGGCTTCTGGCCGCGCACGCGCGCGCCGCCGTCCCACACCACGACGCCGTCGACGAGCACCCGCAGCAGCGCGTGCGCGTCGGGGCCGGCGCGGTCGTCGATGCCGACGACGGCTTCGAACACGTCGAAGCGGCCGCCGAGGTCGTAGGTCAGGCGCGCGCGCGGCACGAGGCAGAGCCCGCGCGCGTGCGCGACGCCGCCGAGCTGCAGGCCCTTGCCCGCCGGCGTGCGGTCGACGCCGATCGGCCAGACGCGGTCGAACGCCGGCGTCTGCTCGACCTTGGGCTGCAGGTCCGACAGCCACACCAACCGGTCGCTCTGCATCTGCAGCCCGAGCACGGCGGCGGCGGGCACGGTCAGCTCGGCGCCTTCGTCGAGCCGCAGCCGGGCGCCGTCGGCGCCGAGCGCCAGCAGCTTGCCGTCGAGCGCTTCGCCGCTGACGAGCTGCAGGCGCGCGCGCGGCTTCTGCTGGCGATCGGGCGCGACGCCGGTCGCGGCGCCGAAGACGATCGCGGCGACGCCGGTGGTCGCGAACTCGTAGTCGTCGCCGCGCAGCGTGAAGTCGACGGTCGTCGCGCCGAAGCTGCGCAGCGTCACCGCCGAGCGCTGCGCCTTGCCGTCGCGCACGACGTACAGCAGGTCGGTGTCGCCCGGCGGCTGCTTGCTGTCGGCGGCGAACAGCGCCGGCTCCGGTCGCTCGGCGCCGCCGTGGCGCAGCGCGCGCACCATCGCGAGCGGCACCGCGACGTCGAGGCCGGCGGGCAGCGTGACGACGAGGCGGGCAGGCTTGCCGTCGGCGGCCGGCGCGCCGGCGAGCGCCGTGGCCGGCAGCTCGAGCCCGGAGCGCAGCCACACGCGATGCGGCGCGTCGACCGGCTTGCTCGCTGCGCCCGTCGGCGAAAACGCCGCCAGTTCGGCGAGGTCGAAGCGGCGTTCGCCGTCGGCCGTCTGCGCGCGCGCAGCGACGTCGACGACCGTGAGCGCGCCGTCGAACTCGGCGCCGGCGATCGTGCGCACGCGGCCGGGAAGGCCCGCCTGCGCGCGAGCCGACGCCGCCGTGGCGGCGAGCGCGAGCGCGAGCGCGAGGACGGGCAGGCGCAGCGACGTCGCCATCACTTGCGCGCACCCGCCTTGCCGAGCTTCTTGTAGTACTCCTCGAGCATCTTCTGGTACTGCGGCGGCAGGCCCTTCTGCAGCTTGGCCGCGATCTTCTCGCGGTCGGCGTCCTTCATGTCGCCCCAGCGGTCGGCGAGGCTCGGCCGCTTCTCCAGGTCGCCGACGTTGCCTTCGCCTTCGGGCAGTTGGCTCTGGTTGGCGGGGTTCGCGCTCGGCTGGTTGCCGCTCGGCGCGCCGCTGCTCTGGCTCTCGCGCTGCTCGAACTCCTCGATCAGCTGGTTGAGCTCTTCGAGGTAACCCTCCTGGTCGAGCTGCGTCGGCTTGCCGGTGCGCTGCTTGCGCAGGTCGCGCGTCGTGCGCTGCATGCCGTCGGCGAGCTCGTGCAGGCGGCTCTCCTGCTGGCGCGCCAGCTCGCCGATGCGCTGCTGCGCGGCGGCGCGGAAGCGCTCGCTGGCGTCGGGGAACCACTGCAGGAACGCCTGGAAGCGCGGCAGCGCGTGCTCCGGCATCGGCACGTCGGCGAGCGCCTGCGCGTAGAAGAACGCCGCTTCGCCGTCGAGCGGCGAGACATTGAGGTCCTGCGCGAAGTAGTCGTTGAGCGCGCGGATCGCGAGCTCCGGCTCGTCCCCATCGACGAACAGCCGCGCGAGGTGGTAACGCGCGTGCGCGCGCAGCGCCGGCTCCTTCGCGTCGGCGAGCACCTGCGCGAGCGCGACGGCGGCCTCGGGGTCGCCGTCGTCGCGGCGC
>JBEITC010000300.1:0-5062 GCA_040375075.1 Planctomycetota bacterium
GCGCCGCGACCGAGGCGCCGGTCGGGGCCAGCGGCGCGCTCCATGACCCGGACACGGCGGCGAACGCGCGGATCGCTGCGCCGTCGTCGAACAGTCCGAACAGGTCCTGCAGCGAGACGAGCTGCAGGCCGCCGGCCGACAGGCCGGCGAACTCGCCGCGGATCGCGCTGAAGGCGAGGGCGCGATCGGCGCCGCAGAAGGCCGCCCAATCGTCGCCGCGAACGAACGCCGCGGCGTTCGGTTCGTGCGCGTCGCGCCACGAAGCATGCGGCGCCGAGAAGGCGTGCACCGTGCCTGAGCCCCAGGCGAAGGCCGCGCCGCCGTCGGCGCTCAGTTGCGTCGGCACGGCAGCGACGACCCGGTCGTGCCAGGTCGCCGTCGCGGCGTCCATCGCCGACAGCAGCGAGCCCTCCTGCAGCAGCAGCACGTTGCGTTGCGCCACGACCTGGAAGTTGGCAGCGACCGGGCGCGCGCGCCATTGCCCGTCCGTCGCTGCGAAGACGTGCAGCTGCCCCTGGTCGGCGACGGCGAGCAGCATGTCGTTCTGCGCGCCGGAGGCGTTGAGCAGCGCGGCAGCCGGCCCGACGGGCAACGTGGCGAAGCGGCCGGTGAAGGCGGAGTAGGCGACCCACGCGCCGCCGTCGAGCGCCAGCAGGCAGTCGTTGTGCAGCCGCAGTCCCGCCTGCGCCGAGACCGGGTGGCTGCTCCACGCGCGGGTCACGGCGGACCACGCGTGCAGCGTCGCTCCGTCGCGGTACGTCACCAGCTTGCCGAGCGATTGGCACCGGGCCGCGACGACGCCGGACGGCACGGCCAGCGTCGACCATGGCGATGGCGCCTGGGCGACGGCGATGGTGGCGAGCGCGGCGGCGGCGAGGAAGCGCAGCATGACGGACCCGCCCATGCTAGCGGTGGCGTCGACGTCGCGGGGACGGGGGCACGGGGATTACCCTGATGTCGCGGAAGCCCCGGCGCCATCGGCCCGATCGCGACGCTTCATGCCGTGGTCCGAAGCGACCGATGAGCGGAGCGGGATGACGACCGCCACCAACGACCTTTCGCGCGTGTTCGCGCGCCAGATCGCGACCGGCAAGATGGAACTGCCGCCGTTGCCGGCGACCGCGTCGGAGGTGCTGTCGCTCTGCCAGCAGGAGGCGACCGACGCCGCGAAGCTGTCGGCGGTCATCCATCGCGACCAGACGCTCGCTTCGAACGTGCTGCGCGTCGCGAACTCGGCCGCGCACGCCGGTCAGGTGCCGTGCTCGGCGCTGCAGCAGGCGGTCAGCCGGCTCGGCATGCAGCTGGTCACCGAGATCGCGATGGCGGTCGCCGTCCGCGGCCGCATGTTCGTCAATCCCGACTGCGCCGAGCTGCTCGGCTCGCTGTGGCGGCATTCGGTGCTCGCCGGCTTCTTCACCAAGGAGATCGCCCGCCTGCGCCGTCGCAACGTCGAGATCGCGTTCCTGTGCGGGCTGCTCCACGACGTCGGCAAGGCGGCGCTGCTCAACGGCGTCGACCGCGTGCTCGGCCGCGAGCGCATGACCGCGCCGGTCGAGGAGCTGATGGCCGCAGTGCGCGAGCAGCACGTGCCCGCCGGCGCGCTGCTGGCGGCGCAGTGGCAGCTGCCCGACCAGGTCGCCGAGGCGATTGCCTGGCACCACGAGCCGACGCTGGCGCCGCGCTTCCCCGACATGGCGCGCATGGTGCGCCTCGCCGACCGCATCGCGCACTTCACCGCGCCCGGGACGCTGGAAGCGCCGCCGAGCGAGGCCGAACTTCGCGCCGACGAGTCGCTCGTGGCGCTCAACGTCTACCCGGACCAGCTCGACGCGCTGCTGGCGATGAAGGACCGCGCGTTGCAGGTCACGGAGGGCATGGCATGAGCGCTGCGGAACGGTTCGACGTCGTCGTGATCGGCAGCGGCCCGGCCGGCCAGAAGGCCGCCGTGCAGGCCGCCAAGGCCGGCAAGCGCGTGTGCGTGATCGAGCGCGAGGTCGGCGTCGGCGGGGCCTGCGTGCACCGCGGCACGATCCCGAGCAAGACGCTGCGCGAGACCGCGCTGCACCTGTCCCAGCTGCGCGCCCGCCTCGGCCGCCACATCAAGGTCGAGGTGCCGCGCGACCTGCAGCTCGCGAGCTTGATGGAGCGCATGGAGAGCGTGGTCACGGCGCACGTCGCGTACCAGGGCCGCCAGCTCGAGCGCAACGGCATCGAGCAGGTGCATGGCCGCGCGCGCTTCGTCGATCCGCACACGATCGCCGTCGATCCGATCCGCGGCGGCAGCCGACTGCTGCGCGGCGAACTGATCGTCCTGGCGCCGGGCTCGCGGCCGCGCACGCCGCCCGACGTGCCGGTCGACCACGAGCACGTCTACGACAGCGACTCGATCCTCAGCATGGCGTACCTGCCGAAGTCGCTGACCGTGCTAGGCAGCGGCGTCATCGCCTCGGAGTACGCGACGATCTTCGCCGCGCTCGGCGTGCACGTGACGATGATCGACAAGACCGACCGGCCTTTGTCGTTCCTCGATCGCGAGATCCTCGACCGCTTCGTCGAGTCGTTCGAGCTGCATCCGGGCTGCGTGTTCGTGGGGCGCGCCAAGGTCGCGTCGGTCGCCTGGAACGGCGTCGACAGGGTCGTCACCACGCTCGACAACGGCTGGCAGGTCGAGAGCGAGAAGCTGCTGTGCGCGCTCGGCCGCGTCGCCAACGTCGAGGAACTGGCGATCGACAAGGCCGGACTGGCCGTCAACGAGCGCGGCCACGTGCCGGTGGACAAGGACTGCCGGACGAAGACGCCGCACATCTTCGCGGTCGGCGACGTCATCGGCCCGCCGTCGCTGGCGTCGGCCGCGATGGAGCAGGGCCGCCGGGCGATGCGCGCGGCGCTCGACCTGCCGGTCCCGAGCTACCAGGACCTGATCCCGGCCGGCATCTACACGCTGCCCGAGATCAGCAGCGTCGGGCGCGCCGAGGACGAGGCCCGCAAGGCGGGCGTCGACTGCGTCGTCGGCCGCGCCCGCTTCGCCGAGCTGGCCCGCGGCCACATCAGCGGCGCGCAGGAGGGGCTGTTGAAGCTCGTCGTGGACGCCGCCACGCGCCGCATCGTCGGCTGCCAGATCGTCGGCGAGGGTGCGACGGAGCTCGTGCACCTCGCGCAGATGGCGATGATGACCGACGCGGACGTCGGCGTGTTCGTCGAGAAGATCTTCAACTTCCCGACGCTGGCCGAGGCGTACCGCGTCGCGGCGCTCGACGTGCTCGGGCAGCTCGCCGCGCGCCCGGCGCAGGTCGGCGCGGGTCCCGCGACGTAGCATCGCGCGCCGCGGTGGGGCTGGCGGACCGACGCGCGCCCCGCGACGAAGTCTTCCAGGGCGGATCGCCGTGGCGTCGCCCCCGCGGTCCGGCATGATGCCCGCCGCATGAAGCCAACGATCGGCGTCCTTCTCGCGGGGTGTGGGTTCCTCGACGGATCGGAGATCCACGAGGCGGTCTTCACCCTGCTGTGCCTCGACGAACTCGGCGTCACGACGGTGTTCCTCGCGCCCCGCGGGGGCCAGATGCACGTCGTCGACCACGAAGCGAAGGCTCCGGCCGCCGGCGAGTCCCGCGACGTGCTGCGCGAGTCGGCCCGCATCGCCCGCGGTCGCATCCGGGACCTCGCGACGGTGCAGGCCACCGAACTCGACGCCCTGGTCGTCCCCGGCGGCTTTGGCGTGGCGAAGAACCTGTGCGACTTCGCGCTGAAGGGCGCCGACGGGTCGCCGCATCCGGAGGCCGCGCGCCTGCTGCGCGCGATGCACGCCGCGGGCAAGCCGATCGGGGCCACCTGCATCGCGCCGACGCTGCTGGCGCTGACGCTTGGCGCGACGGCGCACCCGACGCTGACCATCGGCGACGACCGCGGCACCGCGGCGGCGGTCGAGCGGCTCGGCGCGAAGCACCAGGATTGCCCGGTCGATCAGTGCGTCGTCGACCGCGCGCAGAAGATCGTCACCACGCCGGCCTACATGTACGACGCCCGCCCCAAGGACGTCTGCGCCGGCATCCGCAAGCTGTGCGCCGAGGTCGTCGCGCTGTGTGGCGCGGGAAGCGGGCGATGAGCTCCTCCCTCGCTGGCAAGCGCTGCCTCGTCACCGGCGGCGGCTCCGGCATCGGCGCCGGCATCGCCGGCGTGCTCGCCGCGCAGGGCGCGCGCGTCGCCGTGCTCGGCCGCCGCAAGGCGCCGCTCGCTGCGGTCGTGAAGTCCCTCGGTGGAGCCAAGGCGGGGGCGCTCGCCGTCGCCGGCGACGTCACCGACCCGAAGTCGATGGCGCGCGCCTGCGCCGCGGTCCGCAAGGCCTTCGGCGGCCTCGACATCGTCGTCGCCAACGCCGGCGTCGGCGGTCCCAACCGCTGCGCCGTCGACGGCCCCGATCGCTGGGACGTGATCCTGCGCACCAACCTCGACGGCCTGTACCACACCGTGACCTCGTCGCTGCCGCTGCTCGCCGATGGCGGTCGCATCGTCGCGATCAGCTCGGTGCTCGGACGCTTCGGCGTGCCCGGCTACACCGCCTACTGCGCCAGCAAGCACGGCGTGCTCGGCTTCGTGAAGGCGCTGGCGCTCGAGTTGGCGCCGCGCGGCGTGACCGTCAACGCCATCTGCCCGGGTTGGGTCGACACCGACATGGCGACCGCGGGCCTGCAGTTGATGGCCGACGGCATGAAGACGTCGTTCGACAAGGCGAAGAAGCAGGCCATGGCGGCGGTGCCGATCGGGCGCTTGCTGCTGCCCGACGAGATCGGCGCCACGGTCGCGTGGTTGTGCTCCGATGGCGCGCGCGGCATGACCGGGCAGGGCCTCAGCCACTGCGGCGGTCAGGTCATGTGGTGACGGGGGCGTTCGCGCTCCCTCTCGTCCCTGCGGCCCGGCATCAGGCCGGGCCGCTGCGGCCGCCGCCCCCAACCGCCGCGGCGCCGCAGCTCAAAGCGAGCAGCCCCAAACGGGAACCCAAACCCAAACCAGCCGGGCAACGGTTGTGTAAGCGGTAGACCCCACCAACCCCCGGGGCGGCCGCTAC
>JBEITC010000166.1:0-7802 GCA_040375075.1 Planctomycetota bacterium
CGCGCGCCGCCATCACCGCGCCGACCCACGGCACGAAGGCGCGCTCGTCGCGTGCCAAGGGCTCGATCTGCAGGTGCGCGTGGGCATTGACCAGCCCGGGCACGACAGCGACGTCGGCGACCGCGCCGGTTGCGCGGCGGAGCGCGACGATGCGGCCCGCGCCATCCCAGACGATCTCGCGGCGCGCGAGCCAGCGGTCAGGAGCGACCGCGACCAGACGGGCGGCGATGCGGCCGCCGCCCGTCGGCGTTCCGGTCACGAACTGGCGCGGACGCGCAGCGCCCGGACGACGAGGTCGGGGAAGGTGACGCGGTTGTAGAGCAGTTGGAAGCGGAAGCCCGTGACCGAGTCCTGCTGGATGCCCGGACCGGCGCCGGTGCCGACGCCTTCGCGCCAGGCCTTCACCGTGCCCTCGATCGGCGTGATGCCGTCCTGGCCGATGCGCGCGCCCTGGAACTGGACCGTCACCGGACCGGCGGGATCGTTCGCCTTCAGCGTGCCCGGCGCGCCGGTGTCGGTGTAGGTCGTGATCGGCAGCGGCCCGCTGCCGTCCGGGTCGACGTCGAGCTCGTAGTACTGCCACGTCGGCGGGAAGATCTCGCCGGTGCCGATCCACTTCGACACGTCGCCCGAACGGTCGTCGCGGTCGGTCAGCGCGCCGCTGTTCGTCGCCTGGTCGTAGACGGGCACCGTGTTGATCGAGCCGGTGAACGTCAGCGCGCCACCCGCTTCGACGCGGTAGAAGCCGTTGGAGCCAGCGCCGGCCTGCGCGACGACGCTGATCTGCGTCGGCGCCGTCGAGAACACGCTGACGTTCGACACGCGGCTGCCAGCGCCGCCGCTCGCGTCGAGCAGGCCCTGCATCGTCAACGCCTTGCCTGCCTGCAGCAGGATCGAGCCGCCGGAACCGCCGCCGCCCGGCGACGAGACGCCGAAGTCGACGTCGGCCGTCGTGGTCGCCGGGTTGTCGCCGTTGATGTCGACGCCGCGGCCGCCGCGGACGAGGATCTGGCCGGTGCTGGCGATCAACAGGTCGCCACCGCAACGCAGCGCGATCGCGCCGCCACCGCCGGAGCCACCGTGGCCGGCCATGAAGTCGTCGGTCAGCACCGTCAGGATGCCGAACGAGTGGCTGCCGCCGCCGCCGCCGCCCGAGCCACCGACGAGGTAGTGGTCGATCGACTGGTAGCCAGCCGGCGGGGTCGTCGGGAACGGCAGCAGCGGGAAGGCCACGCCACCCGTCGTCGCCGGGCCGCTGTTCGGCTGCGTCGTCGCCGGCGGCGGGATCGTCGGCAGGGCCGGCGTGCCACCAGCGAGCATGTAGCCGCCGCCGCCACCGCCGCGCGAGAACTCGTCGTGGAAGGTCAGCGTCGTCTGGCCGACGATGTACGGGCCAACGGCGATCGTCGTCGACAGGCCGGTCGACGGATTGAGGGCCGAGCCCGCACCGCCGGTGCCGGCGGTCGAGCCGGCATACGCGTGGGTGCCGAGCACGCGCACGATCTGGCCCGGCTGGCCGTTGGTCAGGTTCACGCCGCTGACGATCTGCGGGCCGAGGCCGTTGCACTCGTTCGCGCCGTTGCCGCCAGCGCCGCCGCCGCAGCCACCGACGCCGCCGGCCTGCCCCGTGACGATCGCGTTGGTGCCGCGCGCGTTGAAGGTCGTCACGCGCTGGCCGGCGAGCGCGCCGGTCGTCGGGACGGTGGCCGGCATGTCGACGCCGCTCAGGTCGAGCGTGCCGCGGATCTCGATGCGGCCGCGCACGCGGATCTGCGGCGGGACCGAGCCGCGGAAGCGCAGCGTCTGGCCCTCGGCCAGCACGAAGTCGGTGAAGAAGAAGCGCCCGTCGGTGACGTTGAAGGCGACGCCGCTCGGCGTGTTGCTGCCCGGGATGACGATGCCCCCGACCTGGTCGAGGTTCCATTCGAACACGCCCGAGCCGAGCGGCGTGCCGAACACGGGGTTGAACGAGCCGTGGCGACCGTCGTCACCGATCGGGCCCGGACGCGCGCCGGTGTCGCCGACGGAGCCGCCCCACACGCCGCCGGAGACCAGCGGATCCTGGCGATCGGGCGTCTCGAACGACTCGTCGATGGTGATCGGCGACGGCGGCACGAAGGCCGTGATCAGGTTCCACTGCGACGGCACGGCCGGGCGGCCGGCGAGGTCGCGGATGTCGGCCGTCACGTACACGCTGATGCACGAGGTGCCGGGCAGCAGGACGGACGGACGGAACGACACGACGGTGACGTCCGAGTCGCCGACCGTGTCGGTCGACAGCTCCGGCAGGCCCTCGAGCGCGATGCCCTCGGCGTCGAGGTCGCACTCGCCCGTCGGCAGCGTGCCGCGCAGGATCACGCGGATCGGCGACGAGCTCGACAGCGGCACCTGCAGCGCCGCGGTGTCGATCAGCTCCGAGAAGCGGATCGAGATCGTCGGCTGGCGATTGACGCCGGTGCTCGACGTCGGCGAGATGAGCTCGGCCGTCGGCGGCGCCTGGTTCTCGTCGAGGATGCCGAGCGTCGCGCGGACGGTGCAGTTGAACTCCTGCCGCAGGGCGTCGCCGGCGACGCTCTTGATGCCGAACGCCGCCGAGTCGCCGCCGGCAACCGTGAGGATGTAGCTCTCGTTGCGCAGGAAGCCGAACGTGCTCACGCCGTTCTGCGTGCTGACGCTCGGCACGAACGTCACCTCGCTGCCGGCGACGAGGAAGTCGCCGTCCGGCGCGACGCCGCTGGCCGTGCGGATCGAGAAGCTGGCGCCATTGACCGTCGTCGGATCGATCCGGTCCGAGAACTTGAAGCGCAAGCGCTCGTTCTCCGCGATCTCGGTGACCGAGCAACCCGTCTGCGAACAGCCGAGGTTGCAGCTGATGATGCAGAACGGCGCGCCGTCGAGGCAGCGGATCCGCAGCTCGTCGGACGAGGCGGAGCCGCCGCCGGAACACGCGGGAAAGGCCGCCGCGAGGAGGAGGAACGCGCCCTTCAGCAAGAACGAGGAAGAGGACATGCGCATGGCGGGGTACACGGAGCGACGGTCAGATGCGGTAGACGACGACGACTTCGTCGACGACGATGTTCGTGCCGATGCTGTAGTCGGCGAAGAGCTTGAAGCGGAAGCCGTTGAAGGCGTCGGCGTCGATGCCGGTGACGTTGAGGGTGCTGCGCACCGCCTGCCGCCACGGCCCGAGCTGCTGCGGATCGCCGGTGGAGAGGTCGAGCTGCACGGCCTGGAACAGCACGCGCAGCGCAGCGCCGGTGCCCTCGAGTGCCGGGATCGTCGAGACCGCCGGATCGTCGCTGTAGACGAACGGGTTGCCGTCGACGGTGCCGCGGATCTCGTAGCGGGCGAACTCGGGGCCGAAGACCTGGCCCGTCGAGTAGAACTTCGACCCGCAGACCACCAACGCGTCGCGCTCGTCGAGCACGCCGAGGTTGGCCACGCTGGCCGACGGCAGCATGCCGGCGAGCTGCGCCAGCGGCGGCAGCGTCGGCGCCTCGAGGCGGACGTAGCCGTCGGCGCCAACGCCGCCCTGGAGTTGCACCGCCGCGCCCTGCGGCGGCGCGCCGGCGCTGACGCCGGCAGTGCGGTTGAAGGTGCCGCCGGCGCCGCCGCGGACGTCGATCAGCCCGCCGGCGAGTTGCAGCAGGTTGCCCGACTGCAGCACGATCGCGCCGCCCGAGCCGCCGCCGGCGACGCAGGCCTGCGCGCCGGACGCCGTGCCGCTCGAACTCGCGGCGCTACCGCCGTTGGCGAGGATCTTGGCCGCCGGGGCGACGCCGAGCACACGGCCGGCGCGCAGCGCGATCGCGCCACCACCACCGCCACCGCCAGCGCCGGGAGCCCAACGATCGGCGCCACCGATGCCGAGCGACAAGCACGGATGGCTGGCGCCACCGCCGCCGCCCGAACCGCCGACGAGGAAGTGCTGCGACGGCGGCAGCGTGCTGCCGACCGGGAACGGCAGCAGCGTGAGCGCTGCGCTCGCCGCCGTGCTCGGGCCGATGCAGAACGGCAGCGGCGCGGGGCCGCCGTTGACGCCGAACACCGACGTCGCGTCCGGCGTGGTCGTCCAATCGACCGTGACGGTGAACGTGGCGTTGTTGACGCCGCCGTTGCTCGCGATCACGCGGTTCTGGCCAGCGCCCGTGCCGCTCAGGATGTCGATCGTGCGACCGGCGTAGCGGTTGGGGTACCAGGGGAAGATCGGATTGCCGGTGCCGGCAGCAGCCGCCGTGATCGTGGTCGCCGTCGGCGCGACGATCGCGGAGGTGGCGACGTTCAGCAAACCCGGCTCGGGGTGGTTGTTGCTGACCACGACGCCGGCCGCGCCGGCCGTCTGGTAGCCGCCGCCGCCGCCCGCCGCGGCCGCCATCGGCGAGTACGGCACGCCAGTCGTCGCGCCGTAGTAGATCGCCGTGTTGAGGCCGGACGCCGGGAACACGGTCGAGCCGCGGCCGCCGGTGCTCAAGACCGTCGTCGCGTACGACTGTCCGGCCAAGACGCGCGCATCCTGACCGTTGACGCCCTGATTGGCGGCGACCGCACCGGTCGTGGTCGCTTGCGTCGACGTGATCTTGTCGCCGCCCTTGCCGCCCGAACCTGCGCCGGGGCCGCCCACGCCGCCCGCTTGACCGGCGGTCGTCGAGGACAGCGGCACCGTCGTGTTGCTGGCGCCGGCGACGTCGATGTGGCCGAGCACGTCGAGGCGGCCGGCGACGGTCAGCTGCGGCGGGCGCGAACCGATGAACTTGATGCGCGCGTCGCTCGGCACCACCATCGTCGAGAAGAAGAACCGGCCGTCGGTGATCGCCAGCGGGTTGCCGGTCGTCGTGTTGCTGCCCGGGATGACGGTGTTGTCGGTGTTCAGCGTGTAGACGCGCTTGCCTTCGACGCTGGTCAGGGTGTCCGTGCACAGCGTGACGCTGAACGGACCATGGCGACCGTCGCCGCCGATGCGGAAGAACGTCGCCGAACCGCCGCTCCACGCGGCCGCCGACGCGTCCTGGTCGAGCTGCTCGTCGTTGTCGAAGGTCTCGGTGATGTTCGCTTCGCTGAGCGGCACCACGACCGTGCGGAACGTGAACGTCTGCGGCTGCGCCGGCCGACCGGACAGGTCGGCGACGCCGTCGGTGATGTTGACCTCGACGCAGATGTTGCCCGGCAGCGTCTGCGTCGGACGGAACGACAGGATCGAGATGCCGCGCGCGGCGTCGAAGTCGAGCGTCTGCGTGCCGCCGAGCGTCTGCGGCGCCGAGTTCGGATTGCACTCGTAGACGCCGCTGCCCGCCGTCACTTCGCGATTGCGCCGGACGCTGAACGTGACCGGGCTCTGCGTGCCGCTGAGGAACGGCGTCGCGTCGATGAGCTCGTTGAACTCGAGGACGATGTCGGTGTCGCGCGGCGCGCTGGCGTTCTGCGCCTGCGTCGGCACGACGAGTTCGCCGGTCGGCGCGACGCCGTTGAGGTCGATGACGCCGAGCGACGAACGGAACGTGCAGTTGAGGGTCTGCGCGAACGGCTTGCCCGAGGCGCTGCGCACGACCGACGTCTGCGCGCCGCCGCCGGGGATCGACATCGTGTACGTCTCGCCCGACGTGAAGCCGTAGAACGTCTGGCCGCCAGAGATCGACAGCGTCGGCACGAAGCGCACTTCGCGGCCTTCGACGAAGAACTCGCCCACCGGCTCGTCACCGGTGGCGGTGCGGAAGCGGATCGACGACGACGAGACCGTCGATGGGTCGACGTCTTCGCTGAAGATCAGGTAGACGGGCTGGTTCTGCGCGATGTCGGTCTGCGAGCAACCGGTCGCGCTGCACCCGAGATTGCAGCTCTCGAGGCAGATCACCAGCTCGTCGCCAGTGCCGCAGTTGAAGCCGGAGGAACCGGCGCCCGACGTCCCGCCGGAGCACCCTGCAAGCGCGCCCAAGCCAAGGAGTAGCGCGCGAGGAACGGCACGCCAACGCGCGCCGGAGATGCTGTGCTGCGAACTGCGACCGGACATGTCTGCCTCGACTCGGATTGGCGGGGACGATGCGACCGGCCGGACGCAGAGGGGAGAACAGACGTCGGCCGGGACGGATGCGAGGGGCGGCAAGGAGACCATAAGGGCAAGGAAGCTGCAAGATTCGGTCTGCGACCGATCGATGCGAATGGGGCGTCGTCGCCGGGCGACAACATCCATGCCGGTCCGCCCTCGCCGGTCGCCCCAGGACCACCCATCGCCCGCTGGCCGTGGCGATGCCCGCGGCCGTGCACTTCGGCACGCCGAGCGTTCGACTTCGAACACACCGTGACCGCGACGCGGCTGGCCACTAGCCTCGCGGCATGTCCGGGACCCCCGCCCCCACGCCACGTCGCTCCCTGGCCCCCTTCGCCGTCGCCGCCGCCTTCGCCGGGGCCGCCGCCGGCCTGTTCGCGCTGCGCACCGAGGTGCAGGACCTGCGCCGCGCCGCCGAGGCCGACCGCGCCGCCCTGCAGGAGATCCTGGCCGAAGTGACCCGGCTGCGGATCGAGCAGAGCGCGGGCATCAAGGGGCCACAGGCGCTGATCGAGAAGCTGCGCACCTACGCGCCGCTGCTGACCAGCGCGCGGACCGCCGAGCCGGACTACCGCAACGCCCAGAAGGAGATGGACGCGATCCTGCGCGCGTTCGGCGCGCTGGGCGCCGACGCATGGCAGCCGATCCAGGACCGGCTGGCCGGCCTCGAGACCGGCAAGGACTTCGACGAGATCAAGCAGTTGCTGCGCGCGGCGATGGCCGTCGACCGGACCAAGGGCATCGCGCTCTTCCGCGACGTGCTGCTCGGCCAGCGCCTGCCGTCGCCGCGGCTGCGCTGGTACGTCGGCGGCGAACTGGCCGAGATCGACCGGCCGCTGGCCCAGGACCTCCTGCGCCGCGTGCTGCTGACCGAGTCGAGTCGCGGCTACAACCCCGACCACGCCGCCGCCTTCCCGGGCGCCGTGGTGCCCGACCGCGCGGCGCTGTCGACGACGGGCTTCCACAACTACGTGCTCGCCTACGCCCGCACGCAGGACCCCCGGCTCGACGAGACCCTGCTGATGATCCTCGGTCGCGCCGAGCACGACCGCATGACCCTCCAGGAGTGCGTCAAGCTGCTGGGCGATCGCCGCTGCGCGGACGCTGCGCCGGCCGTCGAGAAGCTCTACGGCCAGCCGCCGTTCGGCCAGGAGGACCCGATCTTCCTCAACTACTGCCTCGAGGCGATCGTCGCCATCCGCGGCAAGGACGCGCAGCCGTTCCTCGAAGCGGCGCTGCCGAAGGCGAGCTCGGAGCTGGTGCAGAAGCGCATCCAGGCGCTGCTCGGCAAGCTCGCCGGCGCGACGCCGGCCGAGGCGTCGTCGGGCAGCGCGCCGAAGTAGCCGGCGCTTTCGCCACGCCGTCAGTCGGCGAGGAACTCGATCGCGCCGCCGGGCAGGAAGTACAGGATGAGCATCTGGCCACCGCGCACGGTCGGCACGTGCACCGTGCCCTTGCCGTAGACGACCCAGCCGGCCGGCTTGCCGTCGAAGCGCGGGTCGCCGCTCGTCGCCATGCAGAGGTCGAGTTCGCCGTTGGGGTGACGATGGCGCGGACCGGGCACGTCCATCAGCACGGCGTCGACCGAGAAGCCGAGCAGCTCCTTGGCGACGCGGCCGAAGCGGATGCCGTTGGCTGCCTTCGGCAGCAGCCACTCCGAGCCGATGTTGGCGACCGCGGCGGCGCGCAGCGCGGCGACCGCAGCGTCGGCGAACGGCGCGGCGCGCTCGGCCTGTGCGGCGGCGTCGGCGGCGTCGACGTC
>JBEITC010000425.1:0-3669 GCA_040375075.1 Planctomycetota bacterium
AGCCGCGCTACCTGCACCAGACCGTCGCGCGCGGCGGCGTGCGCGCGCTCGACCTGCCGGACGTCGCCGCCGCGCGCGCACAGTTCGCCGCCGCCGGCGTCGTGCGCTCGCACTACCACGTGCCGCTCGACTGGGACGAAGCCGGCGCGTTCGGCAGCACGCAGCGCGAGGTCGCGCGCGTGCTGCGCGGCCTGCCGACGCTGCCCGGGCCCGTGCCGCTGCTCGAGGTCGAGACCTACACGTGGGGCGTGCTCGGCGACTTCGCCGGCGACGCGCCGCTGCACGACCGCATCGCCCGCGAACTCGCGTGGGTGGCCGGCGAACTTGCCGCCGCCGGTCTGCGCCCCGAGCCGCTATCCTCTTCGCCCCGATGATCCATCTGCGCAACGTCGAGAAGCGCTACGCCCGCGGCAGCGAGTCCGTGCTCGCGTGCGCCGTCGACCAACTCGACATCCAGAAGGGCGAGCAGGTTGCGCTGGTCGGCCGCTCCGGCACCGGCAAGACGACGCTGCTGCACATCCTCGCCGGCATCCTGCGGCCCGACTGCGGCGAGGTCGAGGTCGCCGGCGCGCGCCTCGATCAGCTCGGGGAGTCGGCGCGCGACCGCCACCGCGGCCGGCACATCGGCATGGTCTACCAGACCGTCAACCTGCTGCAGCCGTTCACGGCGCTGGAGAACGTGCTGCTCGGCGCGCTGTTCGGCCGCGGCGCTGGCGGCGACGCCCGCGCCCGCGCCGAGTCGCTGCTGCAGAAGGTCGGCCTCGGCGAGCGCATGCACCACCGGCCGCGCGAGCTGTCGGTCGGGCAGGTGCAGCGCGTCGCCATCTGCCGCGCGTTGGTCAACGACCCCGACCTCGTGCTGATGGACGAGCCGCTCGGCAACCAGGACAAGGCGACCGGCGGCCAGGTGCTCGACCTGCTGCTGCGCATCGCCAGCGACGGCAACAAGACCGTCGTGATGGTCACGCACGATCCCGAGTCGGCGACGCGCATGCAGCGCACCGTCGACCTCAGCACGCTGCGCGGCGCGGCGGCGGGGGCCGGCCGATGAGGATCGCCTCGATCAGCCTGCGCAACCTGCGCATCCGCCTCGTCGCCACCGTGCTGACGATGGCGTCGATCGTCGTCGCCACCGCGCTGTACGCCGGCATCCTGACGATGTCCGAGCAGACCAAGGCCCGCTACGAAGGCAGCATCGGCGGCTACCAGGCCGTCGTCGGCCCGAAGGACGCGAGCCAGCTGGAGCTGGTGCTCAACACCATCTTCAACGTCGGCGACGCGCCGGCGCTGTTCCCGCTGCAGGCGTGCATCGACCTGCGCGAGGGCAAGGGCTTCAGCCGCCGCGGCCAGGTGCGCTACGCCATCCCGCAGGCGCGCGGCGACTCCGTCAGCAGCTTCAACTTCCCGGTCGTCGCCACGCTCGACGAGATGTTCTCGGTCTACGAGTGGCAGAAGGCGCCGCTGCGCTTCGACCAGGGCCAAGGCTTCCAGTTCGGCTGGCAGGACCTCAAGGCGTTCGCCGAGGCCCTGGCGGCGCACGAGAACGCGCTGCGCGCCGGCGACGCCAACCCGCCGCCGCGGCCGACGCTGCAGCCTGCGTGGAAGCAGTGCGTGATCGGTGCGCGCGTCGCCCGCACGCTCTCGCTGTCGCTCGGCAGCGAGGTCGTGCCGGTGCACGGCAAGATGGGCGAGTTCGGCTACCACGAGCACCCCGAGGCGACGTGCAAGGTGGTCGGTGTGCTGGCGCCGACCAACTCGCCGCTCGACACGACGATCTTCCTGCCGCTCGGCGTGCACTACCTGATCGACGGCCACGAAGGCGGCGTCTTCGTCGTGGAGATCCCGCCCGGCAAGACGCCGGACGACGCCAAGAAGCTGCCGGTGAGCCCGGGGCGGCTCGGCCGGACGGCCGGGCTCGTCGACCCCAAGGACCACTTCGGCGCGCGCATCCTGCGCACCGACTTCGGCTCGCGCCCGGACGCGCAGGTGGCGTGGCCGCAGGACGTCGTGCCGAAGTTCCTGCGCCAGATCGGCAACGTCGCCGACGCGCTCGCGGTGATCGCGTGGCTCGTGCTGCTCGTCGCCGCGGTGTCGATCACGGTGGCGATCTACAACACGATGAACGAGCGCCGCCGCGAGATCGCGATCATGCGCTCGCTCGGCGCGCGTCGCGTGCAGATCCTCGCCATCATCGTCGGCGAGGCGGCGCTGCTGTCGTTCTTCGGCGCGCTGCTCGGCGTCGTCGTCTGCCACGCCGCGGCGTTCGCGCTGCGCGGGGTCGTCGAGGACCAGACCGGCGTCTATCTGGACTGGTCGGCCGTGCGGCTCTGGGAGGCTTGGCTGGTGCTGGGCGTCACCGCGCTCGGCGCGCTCGCGGGCCTGCTGCCGGCGGTGAAGGGTTCGATGACCCAGGTCGCCGACAACCTCGCCCACGACTATTGACCGGCCGCTTCGGCCACCGTCCGCCGCGCCGGCCTTCCTGCTACCATCCCGAATACGCCATGAAGCTCCTTCTGCCATTCGTTGCCCTGTGCGGCCTGCTCGCCGCCCAGACCCCGACCCAGGAGCCCAAGCCCGCGCCGGCGCCGGTCCCCGCGCCCGCGCCGAAGGTCGAGCCGAAGCAGGAGCCGGCGAAGCAGGAGCCGGTGAAGCAGGAGCCGGTGAAGAAGGACCCGAGCAAGCAGGAGCCGAAGCCCGGCGACAAGCCGGTGAGCGACAAGCCGGTCACGGACAAGCCGGTCGGCGAGGAACCCAAGATCGACCGCCCGGCGTCGGACCAGCCGATCCCCAAGGGCACCGACCCGGCGGACATCGCCGCGATGCGCAGCGCCGAGCAGATGCTGCAGGCCGAGAAGCGCCTCGCCGACGAGATCAAGGCGGGCAAGATCGCCGGCCTCGACAAGATCCTGCCGTTCGACGAGCTCGACAGCTGGCCCTACGAGGACGGCCTCAAGGGCATGCCCAAGCGCATCAAGGAGCTCGACGGCAAGAAGGTGCTGATGACCGGCTTCATGCTGCCGATCGACGAGGTGCAGAACATCAAGGAGTTCCTGCTCGTCAAGTCGCTGTGGTCGTGCTGCTACGGCCAGCCGCCGGACATCCACGGCATCGTCCGCGTCGTGATGCCGAAGGGGAAGACGACCGACTACTTCTTCGATCCGCTGAAGATCGTCGGCACGTTCAAGGTCGAGGCGACGGTGATGGACGGCTACTGCGTCGACATCTACCAACTGCAAGTCGAGAGCCTGGAAGCGCTGCGCTTCAAGTGAGGTCGGCGGCGGTGAGGTAGGTGGATGCGTGCGACGGTGGCGTGTGGATTGGCGGCGCTGAGTGTGGCGCCAATGGCGTGGAAGGCCTGGGAGGGGAGGAGGGGCGCAGCTGTGGCGATGTGCGGGCCAAGATGGAGCGGTGTGGACACGCGCTAGAGACGGAGTGGGCGCATCGGCGACGCCAACTGCGGCGAGGACGCGTTGAAGGCCTGGGAATGGATGCGGGGCGCAGCTGCGGCGACGGGCGGGCCAAGATGGGGCGGTGTGGACACGCGCTAGAGGCGTGGCCGGCGCATCAGCGACGCCAACCGCCGCGTGGAGGGGTTGATGCGGTGGGAGGTTTGCACGGCGGAATCGGGGCGATGGGCGAGTCAAGATGGAGCGGTGTGGACACGCGCTA
>JBEITC010000052.1:0-13786 GCA_040375075.1 Planctomycetota bacterium
CTAGGCCAACCACTTCGAGCGTCGCCGCAAGCGCGTCCTCGAACGGGGACGTAGCTCAATTGGTAGAGCACCTGCTTTGCAAGCAAGGGGTCGTGGGTTCGAGTCCCATCGTCTCCACCATGTCTGCGAAGCAGGCAACGAGCGTGACCTGGCCACCGAAGAAGAACATAAGTGCATCGCGGTGCCTCTGGCGCCGCACAAGCTCTTTGACAAGTTGGGTTGGTGGAACGAGATCGTTGAGGATCTCGAGTGAGAATCAGATCAAGCTAGAAAGGGTGTACGTGAGGATGCCTAGGCACCAAGAGCCGACGAAGGACGTGGCTTAGCTGCGAAAAGCCCCGGGTAGACGCAAGCAGTCGATGATCCGGGGATGTCCTAGATTCGGAAACGACACGAGCTACACGCTCGTGAGCCGTACATGAATCCATAGTGTACGGTAGGGAACGCAGGGAACTGACCCATCTCAGTACCTGCAGGAAAGGAAAGAGACATCGATTCCCCCAGTAGAGGCGATCGAAAAGGGAAGAGCCTAAACCAGCCATGTGCAAGCCCGTGAGCGTTGCATGGTTGGGGTTGTAAGAGCCGCACTTGCCGTTACGGAGGCGAGACGGAGTCAAAAAGCCGACTTCTAGATGAGCAGGCTGGAAAGCCTGGCCATAGAAGGTGATAGCCCTGTAGTCGAAAGGGGTCGGCCTCCGGCGGAGTTCTTGAGTAGCGCCCGTCCCGTGGAACCGGGCGTGAATCGGCGCGGCCCACCGCGCAAGGCTAAGTACTACTTGGTGACCGATAGCGAAGAGTAGCGCGAGCGAAAGGTGAAAAGAACCCCTGTTAGGGGAGTGAAATAGAACCTGAAACCGTATACCTACCAGCGGTCGGAGCCCCATTGATGGGGTGACGGCGTGCCTTTTGCATAATGACCCGGCGAGTTGGCGTACGCGGCAAGGTTAAGGGTTTAAGGCCCGAAGCCGAAGCGAAAGCGAGTGCGAAATGTGCGATTCCAGTCGAGTGCGCCAGACCCGAAAACAGGTGATCTAACCATGGGCAGGATGAAGCGGATGTAACAGTTCGTGGAGGTCCGAACCGGTGAATGTTGAAAAATTCTCGGATGACTTGTGGTTAGGGATAAAAGGTCAATCAAACCTGTAGATAGCTGGTTCTCCCCGAAATAGCTTTAGGGCTAGCCTCAGGAGTTTTCTTACGGGGGTAGAGCTACTGTTCAGGTTGAGGGGGTGCATAACCTACCTCGCCCAGACAAACTCCGAATACCGTAAGCAATATCCTGGGAGTCAGACTGCGAGGGATAAGCTTCGTGGTCAAGAGGGAAACAGCCCAGATTGGCAGCTAAGGCCCCGAATCCATGCTCAGTGTAGATAAGGAAGTGGGGTTGCATAGACAGCTAGGATGTTGGCTTAGAAGCAGCCACCATTTAAAAAGTGCGTAATAGCTTACTAGTCGAGCAACTCTGCGCCGAAAATTAACGGGACTAAGCATGGAGCCGAAGCTCCAGACTGCACGAGGTGAACTTGTGCATTGGTAGGGGAGCGTTGGACGAGCGATTGAAGGAGGACGGTAACGACCTCTGGACGTGGTCCAAGTGATTATGCCGGGATGAGTAGCGATAAAGAAGGTGAGAATCCTTCTCGCCGTAAGCCTAAGGTTTCCTGGGCAAGGCCATTCCGCCCAGGGTTAGTCGGTCCCTAAGACGAGGCTGAAAGGCGTAGTCGATGGGAAGCAGGTCAACATTCCTGCACCACTGTGAGCGTTGAACGAGGAGTGACGGCGGGTAGAAGGTTGTCCGGTTATTAGTTCCGGTTCTTGGTTGGGGGTGGTGGATAGGAAAACCCGTCCACGGAATCTCCTGATTGAGAGGAGCCCTTGAGGCGAACCAACTGGAAGTCCGTCCGAGAAAAACTTCGCGGGAGCAGAGCAGTGACCGTACCTAATCTGACACAGGAGGGCGAGGCGAATAGCCTCAGGCGCTCGAGAGAACCCTACGTGAAGGAACTCGGCAAATTAACCCCGTAAGTTCGCGATAAGGGGTGCCCCCGCAAGGGGGTCACAGGAAAACGACAGCTGCGACTGTTTACTAAAAACACAGGTCTCTGCGAAGTCGTCAAAGACGACGTATAGAGACTGACGCTTGCCCGCTGTTGGAACGTTAAGGTGACTGGTTAGCCGCAAGGCGAGGCTGGGAGCCGAAGCGCCAATGAAGGGCGGCCGTAACTATGACGGTCCTAAGGTAGCGAAATTCCTTGTCGGGTAAGTTCCGACCCGCACGAATAGCGTAACGACAGCTGTACTGTCTCCACGAGGGACTCGGCGAAATTGTAGCTGTGGTGAAGATGCCACATACCCGCACCAAGACGGAAAGACCCCGTGAACCTTTACTCTAACCTAATACTGGCTCTAGGTTCGACATGTGTAGCATAGGTGGGAGACGTTGATGTCGGGGGCGCCAGCTTCCGAATAGTCATCAGTGAAATACCACTCTTGTCGTACTTGGAGTCTAACCTGCGACCGTTATCCGGCGTGGGAACAGTGTTAGGCGGGGAGTTTGACTGGGGCGGTCTCCTCCTAAAAGGTAACGGAGGAGTACAAAGGTACCCTCAATGCGGTTGGCAATCGCATGCAGAGCGTAAAGGTATAAGGGTGCTTGACTGCGAGACACATAGGTCGAGCAGGTACGAAAGTAGGTCTTAGTGATCCGGTGGTCCCGTGTGGAAGGGCCATCGCTCATCAGATAAAAGGTACTCCGGGGATAACAGGCTGATCACGCCCAAGAGTCCATATCGACGGCGTGGTTTGGCACCTCGATGTCGGCTCATCGCATCCTGGGGCTGAAGGCGGTCCCAAGGGTTGGTCTGTTCGCCCATTAAAGCGGTACGTGAGCTGGGTTTAGACCGTCGTGAGACAGGTCGGTCCCTATCTGGTGTGGGCGCAGGATGACTGCGGAGACTCAGTCCTAGTACGAGAGGATTGGACTGAACGAACCTCTGGTGTGCCAGTTGTCGCGCTAGCGGCATCGCTGGATAGCTATGTTCGGATAGGATAAGCGCTGAAAGCATCTAAGCGCGAAGCCAACTCCAAGACTGGTCATCCCCATAGACACCTGGTAGACCACCAGGTTGATAGGCCGGAAGTGTAAGGCCAGTAATGGCTTCAGCTAACCGGTACTAACCAGTCGATTGGCTTGATCTCATCCTCACTCGATCCCTCGACGACTCGTTCCACCAACCCAACCCATCTCTGCTGCCGTCCGCCTGCTCACGCAGGTCCGGCAGCAACAAGCGCCTCCCGGTGCCCATACCTGGCTGGAAATACCCGTTCCCTTTCCGAACACGGCAGTCAAGCAGCCAGGGCCGATGATAGTGCTTAGCGCGAAAGTAGGTCAGTGCCGGGTCAATTCAAAAACGCGACCGTCGCCCTCAGGGGTGACGGTCGCGTTTGTCTTTTCCGGGGGTGGTTGCGTCGCGACGCGCCTTCGTAGCCGGCGAGGCTTCGCTGGCTTCTGCTAGAGTCATCACCCGCATGAAGATCTCCCAACTGTTCGGCCGCGGCGGCCCGGTGGTCTCCTTCGAGTTCTTTCCGCCGAAGACGGCGGAGGGCGTTGAGCAGCTCTACAAGACCGTGGAAGAGCTCCGTCCGTGCCGGCCATCCTTCGTGTCGGTGACGTACGGTGCGGGCGGAAGCACGCGCGACCGCACCCTCGAACTCGTCAGTCGCATCGAGCGCGAACTCGGCATCACGACGATGGCGCACCTGACGTGCGTCGGTAGCACGCGCGACGAGATCCGCGAGACGCTGCGCCGCCTGCACGACGGCGGGATCCGCAACATCCTCGCCCTGCGCGGCGATCCGCCGAAGGGCGAGACCGAGTTCAAGCCGGTCGCCGAGGGCTTCCGCTATGCGTCGGAGCTCGTCGCTTTCGTGCGCGAACAGCCGTGGGACTTCTGCATCGGCGCCGCCTGCTACCCGGAGGGCCACATCGAGACGCGGAACCTCGAGACCGACCTCGCCAACCTCCAGAAGAAGGTCGCGTGCGGCGTCGACTTCCTCGTCTCGCAGCTCTTCTTCGACAACGAGGACTTCCGCGCCTTCGTGCGTCGGGCCCGTTCGGCGGGCATCGAAGTGCCGATCGTTCCCGGGTTGATGCCGGTCACCAACGTCAACCAGACCGAGCGTTTCACCCAGATGTGCGGCTCTCGCATCCCGCAAGAGCTCTATCGCCGACTGCGGGTGGTCGCCAACGACCCCGCCGCCGTGGTTGCGACCGGCGTGCAGTGGGCGGTCGATCAGGGCCGCGCCCTGCTGCGCGATGGCGCGCCGGGCCTCCACTTCTACACGCTCAATCGCAGTTCGGCGTCGCTCGCCGTGCACGCCGCGCTGGGTCTCTGAGCCGCAAGCTCCGTTCGCGCGCGCCTCAGTCGTCGACGTCGCGGCGCGGTCTACCGTCTTGCCGGTCCTTGGCCTTGGGTAGCGCCCGCTCCGGCCGCACGCCGTCGCCGCGCAGGAAGTCGCGCAGTCGTTCGCACAGCCCCGAGTTGCGCCGGCCCTCGTCGACGTTCTTCACCGCCATCTCGAGCGCCTTGCGCGAACCGACGACGACGACCAGCTTCTTGCCGCGCGTGATCCCCGTGTAGAGCAGGCTGCGCTTGAGCATCAGGAAGTGCTCGGTCGCGACCGGCAGCACGACCGCCGGATACTCGCTGCCTTGCGATCGATGCACCGAGATCGCGTACGCCGGCACGAGATCCGACAGCTCTTCGAACCGGTACTCCTGCTCCCGTTCGGGGAAGCGCACGAACGCGCGCGCCGCCCCGGTGTCCAGGTGGGTGATGCGACCGACGTCGCCGTTCCACACCTCGCGGTCGTAGTCGTTGCGGATCTGCATCACGCGGTCGCCGGCGCGATACCGCTTGCCGTTGCGTTCGACTTCGACCTGCCCGGGATTCAGCAGGTCCTGCAGGTCGCGGTTGAGCCGGTCGGCGCCGACGTCGCCGCGGTACATCGGGCAGAGCACCTGCACGTCGTGGTGCGGATCGAGGCCGAAGCGCTTGGGGATCCGTTGTGCGACGACCTCGAGGATGATGCGTCGGCTGTGGTCCGCGTCGCGTGCCTCGATGAAGAAGAAGTCGCCGCTTTCGCCGCCGGACTCCGGCGGTTCGCCGTCGAGGATGCCGTGCGCCACGCGCACGATGTCCGAGCCTTCTTGCTGCCGGAAGATCTGCGTCAGCGCCGTCACCGGCACGCGCCCGGATGCGATCACCTCGGCGAGCACGTTGCCTGGGCCGACCGACGGCAGCTGGTTGCGGTCGCCGACCAGCGCCAGCGCCATCGTCGGCGGCACCGCCTGCAGCAGCGCGTGCGCCAGTTGGATGTCGAGCATCGACGCCTCGTCGACGACGAGCAGCGCGCCTTCGAGCGGGTTGTCGCCCTGCCGCGCGAAGCGCCCCGCGCCAGGCGTGTACTCCAGCAGCCGGTGCAGCGTGCTCGCGGCGTGTCCGGTCGATTCCTCCATGCGCTTGGCGGCGCGACCGGTCGGCGCTGCCAGCAGCACCTTCTGCTGCTTCTGCGCGAGGATCGCGACCAGCGCCCGCACGATCGTCGTCTTGCCGACGCCTGGCCCGCCCGTGATGACGCTCACCGGCTCCGTCAGCGCGCGCGCGACCGCGTCGTGTTGGCCTTCGTGCAACGCCATGCCGCTCGTGCGCTCGAACCACTCCACCGCCGCCTCGGCGTCGCGCACCAACGGCGTGCGCGGACGCCGCAGCAGCTCGTCGAGCGCGCGCGCGGCGCCGTCTTCGGCCAGCGCCAACGTGATCGGATAACACACCGGCTTGGGGTCGTCGTGCAGCAGCACCGGTCCCGGCGGCAACTGGCGCACGATGCGACCGGTCGCTGCGAGTTCCGGCACGCGCGCGCGTAGCGCGGGCTCGGGCACGGCGAGCAACTCCGCGGTCCGCACGATCAGCTCGTCCTCGGGCAGGTAGCAGTGGCCATCCCGCGCGGCCTGGCCGAGCGTGAACTCGAGCGCCGCATCCAGCCGTTCGGGCGCTTCCGGCGCGATGCCCATATGTCCGGCGAGCCGATCGGCGGTGCGGAAGCCGATGCCAATGCCCTCGTCGGCGAGCCGGTACGGGTTGGCTTGGACCAGCGCCGAGGCGCTCGCGCCAAACCGCCGCACGATGCGCGCAGCCAGTCCCGCGCCGAGGCCGTGCGCGCGCAAGAACACGAGCACGTTCTGCAGGTCCTTCTGCGCCTTGACCGCCTGGGACAGCTCCTCGACGCGCTTCTCGCCGAGGCCCTTCACGCGCCGCAGCTGGCCGGGATCGTCTTCGATGATGCGCAGCGTGTCGGCCCCGAATGTCCGCACGATCTTTTCCGCTGTCGCCGGGCCGATGCCGCGAACCAGGCCGGACGCCAGATAAGCGGCGATGCCCTCTTCGGACGATGGCGCCACCGCCTCGAACGACTCGACCTTCACCTGGCGCCCGAACTGGGGGTGGGCGACCTCCTTGCCGGATATCCTAAGCCTCTGCCCCTCCTTGAGTTGGGCCATCGACCCGACAACCGTTGCGAGCTCGTCGGAGCCCTCGACCCGCAGGCGCACGACCGCCCACCCGGAGTCGGGATTGCGGAACGTGAAGCGCTCGATGGTGCCCGTCAGGGCCACGTCGCGTTCCGGACCGTCTTTCGTCATCGTGAGGTCGCAGGAGGCATTGCCCTGCGGGCGCGATTCGCTACCTTGTCGCGCCCTTTCGCCCGTTCAGGGGAACGTCGTCACGGTACGCGACGACGTTGCCAGGCGCCATCCGGCGTCCGGACGGGCTCGTAGTCTGCAGCGATCCTCCCTTTCGCATGATCCGAGTCCAGGTCCGTCCGAACGAGCCGTTGGAAGCAGCTCTGCGTCGCTTCAAGCGCCAGTGCAACTACGCCGGCATCTTCCGTCTCGCCAAGAAGCACGCCTACCACGAGAAGACCAGCGACCGTCGTCGCCGTGAGGAGCGCGAGCGCCTCCGCAACATCGTGATCGCCGAGCGCAAGCGTTCGGGCGCTCCGGTCGGCCGCGGCAACAAGAAGCGCGGCGCCAAGCGTGGCAAGCCCAACGACCGCCGTGGCTCGGACCAGCCGGACTTCGATCCGTTGACGGCCGACACGACGATCCAGAAGACGGAATCGTAGTCGGTCCCTCGGGGTCTGGCGCCTGGGGTCTGGCGCCTGTCGTCTGACGCCCGGGGTCCGGCTCCGACCGGGGCCTGGTTCCCGGCGCTGCCATTCGTCCTCCGCCGATGCTGCCACGGTTCCCTGGGGACTCGCCGCGCGACCTGAGCAAGCCGCTCGAGTCGATCAAGGTCCTCGTCGACGCGCGGCTCGCCGGCCAGCGTCTCGACGTGGCGCTGGCGACGGTGCTCACGTGGCGCTCCCGCTCCAGCGTCCACCGGCTGCTCGACGCCGGCCTCGTGCGGCTCGAAGGCCGTGCGGCGCCAGCGTCCCGGCGCGTGCGACTTGGTGACACCATCGTCGTCGAGTTGCCGCCCACGCCCGTCCCAGCGCCGCGCGAAGACGCGCAGCTCGTGCTGCCGATCGTCTACGAAGACCAGTGGATGATCGCGGTCAGCAAGCCGCCGGGAATGGCCGTGCACCCCTCCGGTCGCCACCTGAGCGGCACCCTGCTGCACGAACTGCACCGCCGCTACCGGCGCCCGGACGAGCCCGAGCGCGACGTCGTGCCGCGCCTGCTGCACCGCATCGATCGCGAGACCTCGGGCCTCGTCGCCGTCGGTCTCGACGAACAGTTCCACGCCCAGGTCCGGGCGCAGTTCGAGGACCGCGTCGTCAAGAAGAGCTACCTCGCGGTCGTGCGTGGCCGGCCGCAGCGCGCCGAGGGCACGATCGACGCGTCGATCGTGCCCGACAAGGCGTCGGCCGTGCGGCTCAAGTTGACCACCGGCAAGCCGGGGGAGGGCCTGCCGGCGATCACGCACTATCGCGTCCTGCGCAGCAATGCCGAGCACACACTGCTCGAGGTGCGGCCGGAGACCGGGCGCACGCACCAGATCCGCGTTCACATGGCGTCGATCGGCTGCCCTCTGGTCGGCGACAAGCTCTACGGCGGCGACGAGCAGTTGTTCCTGCGCGAGCTCGAAGGCGGGCTCGACGACGACGCGCGCGCCGAACTCGGCCTCGATCGCCACGCGCTGCATTCGCACACGCTGCGCTTCCACCACCCGCGTCTTGGGCGCGAAATCGAGTTGGAAGCGCCGCTCCCCGCCGACATGCAGGCGTTGCTCGACGGCGCGATGTAGCCCGTGCCGTCGCCGCCGGTTCACACCCGGAACGGTCCGCGCCCCTGTCGCGGGCGCCGCCGTCAGCGCGTCTAGGGCGCGAAGAGCGCTCCGATCGCGAGCGGTAGCAGGCTCGTCAGCGCGTAGAGCACGGCGATGGCGCGCAGCTCGCGGCGTAGGCTCGGCGTCGTCGGCGGTATCGCGGCGTCGGCTGTGTCCTCGACCTTCGCCGGCGTCGCCACCGGCGCGTCGTCGTCGGGAACGGCGATGGCGCCGCCCATGCTGCGCGGCCGGCGCAGCGCCACCACAGCCATCGCCAGCGATCCGATCGTCGCGGGCCATTGCAGCGCGGGCGGCAGCCAGGTCGCGAACGCGAAGCCGGCGCTGCCCAGCGCCATGCTGCCGACCATCAGCGCCCCGAGGTCCGGCCCTGACTCGCCTTCGGTCGCGACGGTGAATGGCGGCGCTGGCAAGCGCGCGACCGCCGCGCGCGCGGCGAGCACGGCGAGCGCGCTGGCGAACAGCGACGCGGCGACGCCGCAGCCCGCAGGCCCGGGCGCGAGCCAGGCGACGGCGAGCGCCATCACGACGCCGACCGGCGCGACGACGTGGCTGACGAGCGCGCGCCACGCGGCATCGCGCACGGTCGCGGCGTCGAGGCCGGGCGCGTGCGCAAACAGCCACGCCGCGCCGGGATGATCGGCGCGGGGCAGGAAGGCGGCGAGGAACGGCAGGTACATCGCCGGCGTCTGCAGCAGCACGGCGAGCAGGCGCGGATCCACGCCTGCGCCGTCGCCGCCGACGACGAGGAACACCATCGCCGCCGGGATCCCGAGCAGCGGCAGCACGCGGGCGCGATAGCCGGGGCTGCGCCAGATGCCGATGGCGGTGAACTCGGCGACGCCGCGACTTGGGCCCGGCGGCGTGATCCGTCGCAGCAGTGCGAGCAGCGGACCGGCGCGCCGCCGCGTCGTCGTCGGCCCGTCGCCGCCGGTGCGCAGCAACGCCGCCATCAGCCACATCGCCGCGCCGGCGCCGAGCCACGCCAGCGGTCGCCACGCCTCGGCCAGCGGCGCGGCCAGCCACTTCGCCGCGTGGTAGGGCGGCACGAACGCGAGCGGCGCGCGCCCGATCGGCAGCGCGTCGGCGGTGGCGTCGAGCGCCGGCAGGCAGCGCGCGAACAGCACGAGACCGCCACCGTAGAGCGCCGCCTTCAGCGTGCCCATCGCCAGCGCCGTGCGGTCGGGCCCGGCCCAGGCGTCGATGGCGCGGGCGATCAGGCCGAGCGCGCCGGCGGCGAGTCCGCTGCACAGGCACGCGCTGGCGACGTACAGCGGGACCTGCAGTGGTTCGCCGACGAGGAACGCCAGCAGGATCGCCGGCGGCAGCGCCATGCCCGCCGTCACCAGTAGCAGCGAGAAGCCGGCGTGCAGCGCGCGCGCGCTCGCCACCGCCAGCGGCGACAGCGGCGCGGTGCGCAGCAGCACGGCGTCGGCGGCGCGGCGCTCCGGCCGGCCCTCGGCGCCGAGCGCGCCGACTGCGAGCAGCAGCGTCGACAGCGACAGGTTCGCGGCCGCGAACGGCACGCGCGGCGTGTCCGGGTACAGCAGCGCCGCGAACGCCAGCGCCAGGAACGACTGCGCGAAGATCGTCGTCGTCAGCGTGCTGGCGTGGCCCTTGCCGTCGCGGCGGGCGTCGCCGAAGAAGTCGAGCACGAGCCACGCGCGCACCAGCGCCAAGGCCTTGCTCATCGCGTCCCCGTGGCGCGCAGCACGGCGAACGCCGCCGTGAACGCGTGCATCTCGGTCTGGCCGGCGAGCGGCCCGATCTCGCCGTTGCAGCCGAAGCCGACGAGCGGCACGCCGCCGGACGTGGCGCCGAACGCGGCGCAGTCGTCGCTCTCGCGACCAAGGCACTGGAACAGCAGCGCGGCCTCCGCGCCCGCCGGCTTGGCCCGCAGCAGGCGGCGGTGGGCTTCGTCGGCGCCCGCGCTCGTGTCGCGCATCAGCAGGCGGACCTTGCGACCGACCTGCGGGTGTTCGCCGAGCACGATGTGCCCGCGGCCGTCGATGGCCACCACGTTGCGCACCAGCCAGTCCGGCTCGGCGTCGGACGCGGCGAACGGATCGGCGTCGATGCCGACCAGCAGCGGGCTGGTCGCGACGACGGCGCGATCCTCTTCGCTGAGGTCCTGGACCTGATCGCGCACGAAGTCGGTCGCCAGCGCCGCGTCGACGCGGATCAGGTGATTGCCCTCGGATTGGGTGATCCGGCCGGCGCGGCCGAACGCGCGGCAACCGGTCGCGACGACGGGCTCGATGGCGAGGCCGTCGCCCATGGCGAGCACGACGGCGCCGCTGCGATGCGTGCGACGGCCGCAGAACAGCGCGTGGCCGTGGGGGTGACGACTGCCGCTGGCGATGCCGCCGACCTTCGGCGTCCCCGGAAAGGCGAAGTCGAGGCCAGCGACCAGCCGCCGGGGATCGGCGTGGAACGGCTCGCCGAGCACGAGCATGCCGGTGCAGGCCGTGTCGCGCGCCGGCAGCAAGGCGCGCCACGCCGACGGCGGACCGTCCGGGTCGGGCAGGTCTCCGGGCGCGATCGCCACGGCGTCGAGGCGGGCCCCGGGCGCGCGTCCCGCCAGCACGACGATACCCGGCGCGTCGATCGCGCCGACGGCGCCGTCCAGCAGACGGGCGCCCGTGCAGCCGATCAGCGTGCGCGGGGCGAGCGCCTCGTGCAGGCGGTCGGGCAGGTCGTCGAGCGCTTCGCCGTGCTGCGCCGACGCGAAGGCCACGACGAGGTCGATGGGGCCATCGCCGAGGCGCTTGTGCAGGCGGGCGGCGACCACGCGCACGGCGGCGTCGAGGTCGCCGCCGATGGCGTGGGCCTGGGCGAACGTCATGCGGCCAGCGTAGGACGCCGCTCCCGCATCGGGCAACGCGCGGCGCGCGAACTCCCGGCGTCGCACCGGCCTGTCCGCCGGCCGCGGCGCCCTCCGCCATGGTCCTCGCTGCCCTGTTGGCCCGCATCGCCGTCTGCCACCGGGCCGATCCGTCCGCGTTCGAGCCGTGGTTCGTCGATGGGGTCGCGGTCGGCCGCATCCATCGCGAGCGCGTGCCGTTGGTGGAACGCGCGCCGACGCCGCTCCGGCGCGACGGCACGCGCCTCGTCCTGCCCGGCGCGGACTATCGCGCGCGCACCGATGCGTTCGCGGCGCTGGCGCAGCGCCTCGCCGATGCCGGCGACCTGCCGAGCCTGCTCGGCGAGCGCTACGGCGTCGCCGGTGCGTGTCGCACGCCGCTGCTCGAGGTCGACCGCGCCGCCGTAGCCTGGTTCGGCGTCGGCGCTCGCGGCGTGCACCTCAACGGCTTCGTTCGCGATCGCGACGGCATGTCGCTGTGGGTGGCGCGGCGCGCGCGCGGCAAGCGCACGTTCCCCGGGTGCCTCGACAACCTCGTCGCCGGCGGTTCGTCGGTCGGGTTCGCCGACGAGGCGACGCTGCGCAAGGAGTGCCACGAGGAAGCGGGCATGACCGAGTCCCTCGCGGCGCGCGCCGTCGCGGTCGGCGAACTGCGCTACGACCAGCAGGACGGCAGGTCGTGGAAGGCCGACACGCTCGCCTGCTTCGACCTCGAGCTGCCGGCCGACTTCGCGCCGCGTCCTGTCGACGGCGAGGTCGAGTCGTGCGCGCTGCGGCCCGTCGCCGAGGTCGTGCGCTCGCTCGCTGGCGACGATCCGTGGAAGCCCAACAGCGCGTTGGTCGTCGCGCACTTCCTCCTGCGCCACGGCGCGCTCGATGCCGACGTCGATGCCACGGGCCGTGCGGCGCTGTGGCGCGCGCTCGGCGGCCGCGCGTGACGTTTGGCACACGAACGATGCAATCGTCGTCGGCGAGCACGCGGCCATGGCATCGGCGCGTTGCGTTGCGGTTGGCGGATCGGCCGGACGTTGCGGTCGCGAGCAAGTGCGCTCAGCCCTGCTCCTGCGACTTGCCGATACGCTTGCGCCCCTTCGTCGCCATGCATCGTTTCCTCGCCATCGTGCTGGCCGTCGCTGCCGCGTCGGCCCAATCGCCGATGCGGCCCGTGCCGCCTCCCGGCGGGCATCCGACCGCGATCGACCTCGCGGTGCCGGTGACGTACAGCGACGGCTACCAGACCTTCGGCACGCTGCTGCGTCCCGCCGGACCAGCGCCCGCCGGTGGCTGGCCGCTGGTCGTGCACGTGCATCCGCTCGGCCAGTCGCAGGGCTACCAGTTCGACCTGCAGTCGTTGATCGCCGGCCAGGGCTACGCCGTGTGGAGCTACGACGTGCGCGGCCAGGGCCTCGCGTACGCCGCGAACACCGCGCATCCCAACCGCGGCACGACGCTGTGGGGGCCGGTCGAGCGCTGCGACCTCGTCGAGCAGATCCAGTTCGTCGCCGCGAACCCGACGTGGTCCGGGATCGTCGACGCGGGCCGCATCGCCATTGTCGGCGTCAGCCAGGGCGGCGCGCACGCCTGGAGCGCCGCGGCGTGGTCGGGCCAGTCGTTTGCCGTGCCCGGTCGGCCGACCGCCACGATGCCGACGATCGCCTGCGTCGCGCCGAGCGACTTCGTCGCCGACACGTGCGACGACTGGGTGCGGCACGGGATGCTCTTCAGCACGTGGTGGGTCGAGGCGATCGACAGCAGCGTCCCCGGCCTCGAGCTGGACGCGGCCTGGCTGCAGACCTGCCGCAGCGCCTTCGTCGCGCAGGACGCCGCCGGCCTGCAGGCCGGCTTCGTCGCCGAGGGCCGGCCGCTCGGCGCCCGGCTCGCGCAGTCGTCGGTGCCGGTCTTCTACGCGCACGCCGACCACGACCTCGTCGACCATCCGCTGACCGCGGTCCGCCAGCTGGAAGCGATGACGGCGCCGCGCCGCGCGTTGCTCGGCGCCGTCGGCCACGACGTGCCCGACAACGACGGCGAACGCGAGTTCCGTCGCGTGCTGACGCTGCGCTGGCTGCATCGCTGGCTGTGGCAGGAGACCAACGAGGTCGAAGCGGAGCCGCGCTTCATCCTCGCGGAGCTGCCGCTCGACGGCGTGGTCCACGACGATCCCCAATCCCTGTGGAGTCGCGTCGGCGTCGACAGCGTCGCGACGCCGTCGACGGCGCCGCGCCAATGGTTGCACGACGACGGCGCGCTGCGGCTCGCGGCGCCGACGGCGCCGCAGGCCGACGCGGCGGTGCAGCAGACGATCGATCCGCAGGCGACGCAGTTCACGCCGGCGCAGTACCTCACGCAGCCAGCCGTCCGCGCGCTGCCCGCAGTGCTGGCAGCGTGCCCGCTGAGCGAGCGCGTCTACGCGTTGACGACGGCGACGGAGACCGAACTGGCCGCGAGCGCCACGCTGCACGCGCGGCTCGTGCCGCATAGCCCGCGCTGGATGCTGGCTGCCTCGCTGACCGTGCAGCCGCCGCAGCCCGGCGCACCCGAGGTGCTGCTGACGGCGGACGCGTTGGCGTCGGACCAG
>JBEITC010000452.1:0-3370 GCA_040375075.1 Planctomycetota bacterium
CGGCGCACCGTCGGACGCCGGCGGCGGCGGCAGCGCCGGACCACCGAACCATCCCGCGGCCCAGCCGCCGACGCCGGCGGCGAGCGCGATCACGGACAGCAACACGGCGGCACGACGCATCGGGCGCGCGAGCATAGCGCGGTCTATGCTGCGCCGCCGATTCGCATGACGGTCTCGCCCGCACCGGACAGCGCGCTCGCGCGCTTGTGGCTGCCGCCGCTCGCCTGCGGCGTCGCGGCCCTGGCGTTCTTCGCGTGGGCGGTGGCGCAGCGGTTGCCCTACCCGCACGAACTGGAGTGGATGGAAGGGGCGCTCGCCGATCACGCGTGGCGCGTCGCCAACGGCCTGCCGCTGTACTGCGCGCCGTCGCCGGAGCACGTGCCGTTCCTCTACGCGCCGTTGCCGTTCTGGCTCGGCGGGCTCGGCATCGCGCTCGGTCTCGATGGCATCACCGCGCTGCGGCTGCTGTCGGTCGGTTGCACGGTCGCGATGGCGATGCTCGTCGGGCATTGGGTGCGTATGGCGAGCGGCCGCTTCCTGCCGGGCTTCGTCGCCAGCGGCCTCTGGCTCGCGGGCTATGGGTGGTTGGCGTGGTGGTTCGACCTCGCGCGCAACGACACGCTGTTCGTGTTCTTGTGCGCGATCGCGACGTCCACGCTGCGCAACGGCGGACGGATGGCGTGGCTGTGGGCGGCGGGGCTGGCGACGCTCGCGCTGCTCGCCAAGCAGACGGCGCTGATGTGGCTGCCGGCGGTCGGCGTCGGCGCGCTGTGCCTCGATTGGCGGCTCGGCCTGCGCTTTGGGCTCGCGTGCGTCGCGCTGATGGGCGCAGCGCTCGGCGCGCTGCACCTCGCCAGCGACGGTTGGTCGACGTTCTGGCTGTTCGACATGCCGCGCAGCCACGGATGGGTCGGCGACCGCAAGCTCGGCTTCTGGACCGAGGACCTGCTGCCGATGCTGCCGCTCGTGCTGCTGGCGCTGCTCGGCTGCGCGCAGCAGTGGCGCACCGGCGGGGATGCGCGCAAGGACGCGCTCTACGTCGCCGCGTTCGGCGCCGGCGGCCTGCTGGCGTCGTGGTTCTCGCGCCTGCACGTCGGCGGCTTCGAGAACGTGATGATGTACGGCTTCGCGGCGGCGTGCGTGCTCGGACCGTTGGCGGCGGCGCGGCTGCCACGCCGGCTGCAGGTCCTGGGCGTCGCGCTGCTGCTGGCGCAGTTCGTCTGGCTCGCCGCGCGCGCGCTGCAGCGCGACCCGATGCGCACGCTGCTGCCGTCGGCGGCGCACGCGCAGGCGCACGACGAGCTGCGCGCGTTCGTGGCAGCGCAGCCGGGCCCGGTGTGGATCCCCGGCCACGGCCACGTCACCACGCGCGCCGGCAAGGGCACGGGCGCGCACGGCCAGGCGATCTTCGACCTGATGCAGCTGCTGCCGAAGCAGCCGGACGGGTTGTTCGATCTCGCGGCGCTGACGGATCGCAGCCGGCTGCAGGGCTTGTCGCCGAAGGGGCGTGAAGCGCTCGCCGCGCTGCTCGACACCGCCGTCGCGTCGTTGCGGGAGCGGCGGCTTGGCGCAGTCATCTTGGACGATGTCGGCGCGCACGGGTTCCTCTTCGTGTTCGCGCCGGGGCTCGTGGGTCCGGACGGCGTATTCGGCACGGACGACGATCCGTACGTGCGACTCCCAGGCCGATTGCTGACCGAGCCCAAGTCGATCGCACCGCTGCTCGGCTACGACGTGCACTCGCCGTACGCGCTCGTGCCGCGCTGACGCTTCGCCGGCCGCATCCACGGCACGGATCCGGCGAACCCCGCCACCATGCCCGCCTTCACCGACGCTCTCCGCGCCAGCGCGCCCAAGAGCCGTGCGCGCCGCCGCTGGCTGTTCGTGCCCTACGACCAGCTGCACGACGGCATCGGGCCGCTGGCGAAGGAGCCGGCGGCCGAACTCGGCATCGTGCTGGTCGAGAGCCGCGCCAAGGCGGCGCGGCGGCCGTACCACAAGCAGAAGCTCGCGCTGGTGCTCGCCAACCTGCGGCACTTCGCGCTCGAGCAGCAGGCGCGCGGCGTGCTGGTGCGCCACGTCGTCACCGCCGGCGGCTACGCCGAGGCGCTGGCACCGCTGGCCAAGGAACTCGGGCCGATGCGGGTGCAGCGACCGGCCGAGCGCGAGCTGCGGGCCGAGCTGGCGCCGCTGTTCGCCGACGGCGCGCTGGTCGAGGTCGCGCACGAGGGCTGGCTGTCGACCGCCGAGGACTTCGCGGCGTGCAAGGGTCCGCCGTGGCGCATGGACGCGTTCTACCGGCAGGTGCGGCAGCGCACCGGCGTGCTGATGGAGCGCGGCAAGCCTGTCGGCGGCAAGTACAGCTTCGACGCCGAGAACCGCAAGCCGTGGCGCGGCGAGCCGGCAGCGCCGACGGAGCTGGTGTTCCGGCCCGACGCGGTCACGCAGGAGGTCGGCGAGATGGTGGCGCGCGACTTCGCCAAGCACCCGGGCGAGCTGCGACTCGACCGCCTGCCGGCGAGCAAGCAGGACGCCGAGCGGCTGTGGCAGTGGGGCCTGCGCGAGTGCCTGCCGCAGTTCGGGCCGTACGAGGACGCGATGAGCACGCGCTCGAGCGGCCTGTTCCACACGCGGCTCAGCCAGGTGATGAACCTCAGCCGCGTGCTGCCGGCGCGCGTGCTGCAGGACGTGCTCGCCGCCGACCTGCCGCTGCCGAGCCAGGAAGGCTTCGTGCGGCAGATCCTCGGCTGGCGCGAGTTCGTGCGGCACGTGCACGAAGCGACCGACGGCCTGCGCCGCGTCGGCAAGAGCAAGCTGACGCAGGACGCGCTCGCCGCCGACCTGCCGCTGCCGGCGACGTTCTGGGGCGGCGCGCCGTCGGGCATGAACTGCCTCGACACCGTCGTCGCCGACGTCTGGCGCGAGGGCTACAGCCACCACATCACGCGGCTGATGATCCTCGGCAACCTCGGCACGCTGCTCGGCGTGTCGCCGCGCGAGCTGACCGACTGGTTCTGGGCCGCGTACGTCGACGCCTTCGACTGGGTCGTCGAGCCCAACGTGCTGGCGATGGCGACCTACGGCGTCGGCGAGCTGATGACGACCAAGCCCTACGTCGCCGGCTCGGCGTACATCGACAAGATGAGCGACTACTGCGACGGCTGCGCCTTCGACCCCAAGTCGACGTGCCCGGTGACGCGGCTGTACTGGGCGTTCCTCGCGCGCAACGCCGAGCGCCTGGAAGGCAACCAGCGCATCGCCATGCCGCTGCGCAGTTGCCAGAAGCGCGCCGCCGGCGAGCGCGCCAAGGACGCCGAGACGCTGGCGTGGGCGCGGCGCGAGCTCAGCGCGGGGCGGGCGCTGCGGCCGC
>JBEITC010000210.1:0-6733 GCA_040375075.1 Planctomycetota bacterium
CCGTTCGCAGCCGCCGAGGCGTTCGGCTGGCAGGCGCCGCTGACGGCAGCACAGGCGGCGGTCGCCGGGGCCTGGCACTTCGTCGCCGACGCCTTCTGGCGCCGGTCGGTCTGCGAGGACTTCTACCTGCGGATCACGGTCTTCGTCGTGTTCCTGTTCATGACGGTCGGGCTGATCACCCGCAACGGCGGCGTGCACGGCTTCGTCGCCATGCTGCAACGGCGGGTCCGCGGTCCGGTCAGCGCGCAGTTGGCGTCCTTCGCCGCCGGCGTCGCGGTGTTCTTCGACGACTACACCAACTGCCTGCTGGTCGGCTCGTCGATGCGCCCCTTGTGCGATGCATCGCGGGTCTCACGCGAGAAGCTCGCCTACATCGTCGACTCGACCGCGGCGCCGATCGCCGGCGTCTCGGTGTTCTCGACCTGGGTGACCTACGAGATGTCGCAGTACCGCGCGCCGCTCGCCCTGGTGACGCGCGCCGACGGCACGCCCTACGTGCCGGGCGACGCCTTCGAAGTGTTCCTCGCGACGCTGCCCTTCCGCTGCTACTGCTGGTTCGCGCTCGCCCTGGTCGTGCTCTCGATCGTGATGCGGCGCGACTTCGGCCCGATGCTCGCCGCCGAACGGCGCGCGCGGCGCGGCGAGGCTTCCCGGCACGATGCCGACGAGACGCCCATGCCCGTGCATCCGCGCGCGCGCGCTCGCAACGCCGTCGTGCCGCTGCTGGTCCTCGTCGTCGGCACGGTCGGCGCGATGATGGCGATCGGCTGGTCGGCCGCGTCCCGGCTGCCCGACGCGGCGGACCTGGGCGAACGCGTGCGCACGATGCTGGCCAACAGCCGCAGCGACTGGGCGCTGCTCGGCGCGGCCGTGACCGCGTGGCTGGTGGCCCTTGGCATGACCGCGGCGCAGCGCCTGCTGACGGTGCGGGAGACGCTGGCGACCTGCCTCGCGGCCATGCGACCACTCGGCGCCGCCTTCGGCATCTTGTTCCTCGCGTGGAGCCTCGGCCATCTGTGCAAGGACCTTGGCACCAGCTTCTTCCTGACGACCGCGATCCGCGATGCGCTGTCGCCGTGGGCCTTGCCGACGACCCTGTTCCTGGTCGCCGCCGGCGTCGCCTTCGCGACCGGCACGAGCTTCGGCACCATGGCGATCCTGCTGCCGAACGTGGTCGTGCTCGCCCACCAGACGGGCGCGAACGCCGCGTTCACCGGCGACGCGGCGGCGGGCGGGCCAGCGCTGATGCTGCTGTGCATCGGCGCGGTGCTCGAGGGCGCGATCTTCGGCGACCATTGCTCGCCGATCAGCGACACCACCGTGCTCAGTTCGATCGGCGCACGCTGCAGCCTGTTGGCGCACGCCGGCACGCAGTTGCCCTATGCGCTGCTCGCGTTCGCGGCCACGATCCTGTGTGGCTACCTGCCGCTGGCGTGGTTTGGTCCGCAGGCATGGCCGCTCTGCCTGCTTGGCGGCCTCGTCGCGATGGCGTTGTTCCTGCGCCTCGTGGGCCGGGACGCCGAACCGCGATGAGCCATTGCAGCGCGCAGCGCTGGCGTCAGCGCAGCGCTGCGTCCAACTGCAGCCAGCGCGCCGTGGTCGAAGCGCCGCGCGCCGCCGCCACCAGCGACCACGCGCGCGCCAACAAGGGCTCGCCGCTGCGGGCCGCGGCGAGTCCGAACTCGATCGCTTCAGCGCCCGTCGGCGCGTCCGCCTCGCAGTCCGCGTAGGCTGCGCGCGGAAACGACGCGCCATCGTCGCGGCGCACGAGCAAGGTCACGGCGTCGGCGTCGCTGGCGACGCAGGCGCCACGCACCGCTTCGCCCGCGATCCACGCGGTCAACGCACGCCCGCGCGCCAGTGGTTTCGGCGCCGGCACGCTGGCATCGCTTGCGACCCGCGCCGCCAGCAAGGCCTTCGCGGACGCGGCGACCTCCGGCGGCAACAGGTCGCACGCCGTGACGCCAGCGACCGGCGCTGCGGTGAGCGGCGCGAGCGCCGCCACGGCCGAGCGCGCGTGACCAGCCGCCAGCAGGGCATGGGCTCGCGCGAGGCACTCCGCGGCAGCGAGGCAGGCAGGCTGCGCGGCGGCATCGACCGCCGTGCGCTGAACATGCGAGAGCGGCAAGGCCAGCAGATGCCGCCAAGCGGCAGCGCTCGCCGCCAGCTCGTCGCGCGCGACGTGCAGCGTCAAGGCGGCGACCAGGGTCGCGAACCGATCGGTCTCGACGCCCGTTTCGTCCGCAGCCGTCGGGCCGGGCGTTGGTGGCACGTCGGGGGGCGCTGGCCGCGGTTCTGCGGCGGGCGCGGACGGGGCGGCCGCCCCTGCGGTCGCGTGCGGCGGCGGCGCCTCGTCGGCGCGATCGGCGGCGGCTTCCGGGTCGCGCGGACCCGCGCCAGCCATGAAGCCTCGCCCTGCGAGCCAGGCAACCACGAGCAGTGCGCAGACGCCGGCAACGCGACGGCTGCGCCACCTGCCGCCACCCTGTGCCACCGGCGCCGCTGCCGTCATGCCGGTCATCTTCGCGCGCGCGCGCGCCGACCGCCAGCCTGCGTCAGCCGCCGAGTCGCTGCGCCTTGCGCAGCAACCGCAGCACGCTTTCTTCCTTCGTCACGGCGTGCAGTTCGTCCGGCGCGAACCAGCGCAGGTCGTTCGACTCCTCGCTGATCGCCAGGTCCTGGCCCGGCTCGGCCTGCAGCCAGAAGCGCACGTCCCAGTGCAGATGCTCGGGCTCGCCGGGACGCGCCGGGATCGCGTGCACGTCGAGGTCGAGTGGCACCAGCGCGTCGACCCATCGGCGCAACACGAAGCGCGCCATGCCGGACTCTTCCTGCGCCTCGCGCAGGGCGGCGCGCTCGACGTGGATCTCGCCGTCGACGTGTCCGCCGAGCTGCAGCCAGCGGCCGAGCTTGCGATGATGCGTCAGCAAGTTGCGCTCCCCGGCGGCGTCGACGATCCACGCCGACGCCGTGATGTGGCCGGGCGGGCAGGAGCGGAGCAGCACGTCGGGGCGCGTGGCGACGAACTCGCGGAAGCGGTCAGCCAGCGGCGCCTCGTCCGGCCAGGCCGCAGCGTAGCGGGCGAGCAGTTCGTTCAGCGGGCGGAGGTCCATGGCGGCAGCATGGCGCGCAACGCGGCCTCGTCGACCTTGCCGTTGGGATTGTGCGGCAGCATGGCCACGACGTGCACGGCCCCGGGTTGCATGTACGACGGCAATCGGGCGCGGCAGCGACGCCGCAACCGCTCGGGGAGATCGACGTCGCCCACGTCGCCAGCTACGCACAGCACGATGCGATGGCCATCGACGCCGCCGTCCTCGCCGAGCACCGCCACTTCGCCGACGCCCGCCATGCCGGCGACCGCCGCCGCGACCTCGTCCGGCGAGATGCGATGGCCGGCGACCTTCAGCAGGCGATCGCGGCGCGCGACGAAGTACAGGCGGCCGTCGGCGTCGCGCCGGACGAGGTCGCCCGAGAACACGGCGGAACCGGCTCGCCCGCGCGGGTCCGGCCGGAAGCGTTCGGCCTGCGCGTCGGGCCGCTGCCAGTACCCGGCGGACACCAAGGCGCCCGCATGGACGAGTTCGCCGATCGCCTCCCCCGCCAGCACGGCGCCGGAGCCCGGATCGACGAGCAGCAACTCGACGCCCGGCAACGCGCGACCGAACGAGGTAGGATGGGCGTCGTACTCGTCCGGTGGCAGGTAGGCGCTCCGGAACGCCTCGGTGAGCCCGTACATGGCGAACACCTGGACGTGCGGCCACGCAGCGCGCACCGCCGCGCCGTCCGCCGGCCGAAGCGCCCCGCCGCTGTTGGTCATCCGCCGCAGCGAGCGGCCGTCGTCGGCGACCAGCGCGCCAGTGGCGAGGCCGGCCGCGATCTCGTGCCAGAGGGAAGGCACGCCGGCGAGCGTCGTCGGCCGATGCGCGCGCAGCAGGGTCGCCAGCTCGCCCACGCCGAGGTGGTCCGCGGCGACCACGGCCGCGCCGACGTGCAGCGCGCCGAGCAGTTGGTTGAGGCCGTAGTCGAAGCTGAACGGCAGCAGCGCCAGGACCACGTCGTCGGCTGCGAGCCCGAGGTAGCCGGCGACGATCGCAGCGCCGAGGGCGAGGTTGCGGTGCGTCTGCACGATGCCCTTGGCGAGGCCCGTGCTGCCGCTGGTGTAGAGCAGGATCGCCGCCTCGTCGCCACGGCGCGCTGTCAGCGGCAGACGCGCATGCGGCGCTGCTGCGGCGGGCACCGGCAACGCGCCGGCGCCGATCCGCAGCACCCGCTGTCCCGCCAGCGTCGTCGCAGGCTCGGCCAACGCCAACAAGCGCAGCGCCGAGGCCACCACCGCGAACGGCGCGCAGTCGGCCAGGATGTGCGCGACCTGCTGGTCCTTGAGCCGGCCATGCACCGGCACGGCGATGCCGCCGGCGATCGCAGCGGCGAGGATCCAGACGGCTTCGTCGATGGAGCGCGTGACCAGCACGGCGACGCGATCCCCGGCCTGCAGACCGATCGCAGCCAAGCCCGCCGCGGCGGACTCGACGCGCTGCAGGAACTCACGCCCCGAGACCGATTCCGCGCCGCAGCGCAGCAACCACGCATCGCCGCGGCGTTCCGCGCCGCGACGCACGAGCGCCAGGAGATCCGGCTCCGCGGTGGTCATCGGAAAAGCCGACAGGCCGGCCTCCGCGGAGCGGAAGCCGGCCTGTCAGGCGCGCGTCTGGTATCCCGGACGGGATTCGAACCCGTGTTACTAGAATGAAAATCTAGGGTCCTAGGCCGGACTAGACGACCGGGACGCGAACGCGGGCGGAGAGTGTAGGTCGCGCGCGCGCCGATGCAAGCGCACGCCGTCGTGGCAGCGCCGCCATGGGCCCCGAGCGGGCCATGCAAACGGCGGCGCGCTCGGCCGCTCAGCCGAGGCTCTTCCATTCCTTGATGCTCGGCAGCTCCTGCAGCGACGCGAGCCCGAAGCGCTCGAGGAACTGCTGGGTCGTGCCGTACTGCAGCGGCCGGCCGGGAACGTCCGCGCGCCCGGTCACCTTGACGAGCTTGTGGTGCAGCAGCGTGCGCAGCATCGGACCGGCCTTCACGCCGCGGATCGCCTCGATCTCGCCGCGCATCACCGGCTGGCGGTACGCGATCACCGCCAGCGTCTCGAGCGCTGCCGGCGAGAGCCGCTCCAGCTTCTTCACGCCGCGCAGGCGCTGCAGGTACGGGAACGTCTCGCTGCCCGACATCCACTTGACGGTGTCGCCGGTGCGCGCGAGTTCGACGGGCAGCCCGAGTTGCTGCATCTGCTCGCGCAGCACGACGAGCGCTTCCTCGACGAGCTTCTGCGTGGTGTTGCACGCCTGCGCCAGCCGGAACAGCGTCAAGCCTTCGCGCGAGGTCAACATCAGCACGTAGACCATGCGCGCGACCGCGTGCGCATCGGCGAGCTCAGGGACCGGCGGCAAGCCTTCGTCGTCGCCGGCGAGGTCCTCCTCGATCGCGACGGTGTCCTCTTCGCGCGCAACGGCGGCGGCAGCCGCGTCGGCGTCGAAGACCTCCTCGACCGGCTCCGCCGAGTCCGGCGGGTCGATCTCGATCGGCGCCATCGCTGGCGCCGCGTCGTCGACGAGGATGCGATCGCGCACGACGAGATCGTCGGCGACGTTGCCACGTTCGTGGCGAACCAACTCCTCCGGGCCCTTGCCGACGCTCGCCTGACCGCGGTCGTCGGAAGAAGGCGTCGGCGTGGTGTCGGCAGGGACCTCACGCGTGATGTCTTCCATGCTGGAGGCGTGTTCTAGCGGCCCCGCATCCGCTTGTCATCCCCTCACTTGCGGGCGGCTGGGGGCGCTGATTCGAGCTGGCCGCGCCAGCGCAGCGTGTAGGCGCTGGCCTCCAGCGGGCTGATCGGGGTGGTCGCCAACCCGGCGTCGATCTCGTCGGCGACCAGCGCGAACGGCACGTCACGGCCGGGCGTGCGGTCGAGGCAGTAGACGACGAACCAGCGCTTGCCCTCACCCCAGCTCGCCTCGAACGGCGCGCTGACCTCGCCCCGCTGCAGCTCGAATGCGACCTTGGCGACCGGGTGCTGGAAGCCCCGGGCGAACGGCGGCAGCAGACCGCCATCCCGTCGCGACGGGTCCTCGGAGTGCTTGCTGGCCAGGGTGGCGAAGTCAGCGCCGGCGCGGACCTTGTCGGCGACCTCGCGGCAGAACCCGGGGTCGGCGTGCGCCAGGAACCGCACCTGCGCGCGGTCTTCGCGCAAGGCGAGGTAGCGCAGCACGTAGCCCTGGTACAGCCGCTGGGCGCAGCGCAGGCGCAGGGCGGCCCGCCAGTCGGCCTCGTCGAGGCCGAAGGCGCGCCACAGGTAGCCGGCGAAGTCCATCTGGCCGCCGAGCTCCTCGGCGACCTGCTCGCGCAGCGCCGCCTCCTCGGCCTTGGCCAGTTCGTCGACGCGGGCCAACGGCACCCGGATGCCGTGTTCTTGCGCGTGGCGCGCGACCAGCACGTCGAACACCAAGAGGTCGACGGCCGACAGGGCGACCTTGGGATTGGCGGTCAGCAACCGCGCAAAGGCATGGCTCTGCCGGATGGCGACGTCGCCCACCTCGGCCAGCACGGCGTCCCCGGCGTTCGCCTGCGGCAGCAGGATCTCCGGCCCGAGCCCGGGATCCGCGGTCGGTGGCTTCACGGGCAGCAGCCGCGGCGCTGGCGCCGACGGCAACGACGCCGCGGGGCGGGCCGTCGC
>JBEITC010000131.1:0-8811 GCA_040375075.1 Planctomycetota bacterium
CGGCGGCGCTCGGCGCGGGCCAGCCGCGGCAGCGCGTCGGCCGCCAGTTCGTCGCGCTCCGTCGTCTCGGCGGCGGCCGCCGTGGCGCGCGGCTTCGGCTCGTCCTGGCGCAGGCCCAGCAGGCCGCGCGCGGAGTGCAGCGCGCGTCCGGCCATCGGGATGCCGTACAGCTCGGCCTCGGCGCGGAAGTCGCGCAGCGTCAGGTCGGGGTTCTGCTGCAGCTTGTAGATGCAGAACAGCACGCTGTCCTTCTGGCCGGGATAGCGGCGGCGAAGGTTGGCGAGGATGCCGTCCCAGGTGTCGGCGGCGGGCGGGTTGGTTTCGGCTTCGGTCACGTGGGCTCGGGGGTTGGTCGGCGCGAAGCCGACGATGGGGGGCGGGGAGCGTGGCGAGCCGCCCGACCCAGGTCAACCATCGATGCCACCGCATCGCGCCGAGCTTGCCGGTCCGAGCGTCTGGGGTCGCAGCGATTGCGGCGACCCGTTCCGTGGATAGACTCCGGCACCTCGCCGCGCCGTCTCGGCGCGCGATCCGTTCCCGGAGTCCTCACATGCTCAACCGAATGTTGGTGGCTGGCATGGCTGTTCTTGCAGCCATGGTCCTCGCGCGGCCTGCCGCGCCACAATGATGAGGCGGTCCTTCGGTCCCCAGTTGGGGGCCAGCTGATGCAGGTGGTGGCGGTGGCGTGGTCGGCGGCGGCGCTGCGCCCGGTGGTGGCGGTGCGGCCCCAGCGCCGGGCGCGACCCCGGGCGCAGGCCCGCGCGGTGGCGGCATCGCGCTCGACTTCCGTCGCGGCAAGTCCGCCAAGAAGCTGCTCGAGATCGACTGGGTCTATCCGGTCTGGAAGCCGGTCGAGAAGCCGGCGACCGCCGGCGACCAGCGCACGGTCGTCAAGCAGGTCGAGCGCGCGCTGCCCCTGACGCAGGCCTACGAACTCGTCACCGACGGGGACAAGCGGCCGGTGCTGATCCTGCGCGAGTGCGAGCGCTGCAAGGGCACCGACCACGCGTTCCTCAGCCGCACGCTCGACAACGAGCAGACGGTGCTGCTCGCGCACTGGTTCCGGTGCGTGAAGCTGCCGACCAACGTGCTGACCGAGAACCACCCGTTCTACAACCTGTTCGCGCGCGCGAAGGAAGGCGAGAAGGTCCCGCACCTGTTCTTCGTCGACCCGGATGGCGCGAACAAGTCGGAGCTGCCCGGCGACCAGCCGCAGACCGAGCTGTGGAAGGTGATGTTCGCCTACCTCGACCGCTGCTACGACGAGAGCGCCAAGGACTCGATCAAGGAGCTGCGCCAGCTGCTCAGCCAGTTCGACAAGCTCGACGCCGAAGAGCAGCTCATCAAGGGCAAGCTCGACAAGGAGATCGAGAAGAACGGGCCGAACTCGCCCAAGGGCAACAAGCTGCGCGCCGACCTCGACGACACGGCGAAGGAGCGGCAGAAGCTCGTCGCGCGCGAGAAGGAACTGCGCGACCTGGCGCTGCGGTCGTTCCCGGCGCAGCCGGGCCAGAAGAAGGCGGCGGCGAAGCCCGCGGCCGCCGAGGCCCCGGCGAAGTGACGCGCGCGGCCGCCTGCGGGCGGCCGCCGCGCCCCGCGGCACCACGACGGCGATGCTCCCGCGCGCTTGGCTCCTGCTGGTCGCCCGGACGGCGCTCGCCGCGCTCGCCCTCGCCGTCGCGTCGACGGCGCTGCCCGCGCAGGACAAGCCGGCGCCGAAGGACGAGGACGAGGTCAGCAAGCTCGGACCCGTCGACCCGTACACCGACGGCGACGCGGCCGCGATGGCGCTCGCTGGCGTCGTGGCCTACGGGCCGTTCGCCTGGGCCGACCACCAGTCCACCGCCGACGTCGACCGCGTGCTCGGCGAGAAGCGCTTCCTCTGGCTCGAGACGGCGCACTTCCGCATCGGCTCGAGCTTCAAGTCGATCGGCTGGCCCGAGGACAACGACGCCAAGAAGCAGCTGCAGGAGGAGATCAAGGCGCTGCGCAAGAAGCTGCCGAAGGTCCCCGAGCGGCCGAAGAAGCTCGATCCGTGGCTGCGCCTGCACCTCGCCGCGCACCGCTGCGAGAAGGGCTACGGCGAGTTCCAGCAGCTGCTCGGCCTGACCGACGCCGACTTCGCCAAGAAGGGCGCCGAGCCGCCGAACGGCGCGTTCCTCGGGCTGCCCGGCAAGTTCCTGCTGCTGCAGTGCCAGAAGAAGTCCGACATGGCGCGCTACATGGACCGCTTCTGCGGCGTGAAGGAGGACACGTCGATGCGGTACTACCACCAGAAGACCTTCCAGCTCGTCCACGTGATGGCGTCGGAAGGCCTCGAGGGCTTCGACGAGAGCGGCCTGCACGGCCACATGGTCTACGCGCTCTGGCACAACCTCGTGAACGGCTACCGCGGCTTCGCGTTCCCGCTGCCGATGTGGCTGACCGAGGGCCTCGCGCACTGGCACGCGCGCAAGGTCAAGAGCGTGTTCCTCAACGTCCAGATCAAGGACGACGAAGCCGTCGCGGAGGAGAAGCAGGCCAACTGGCCCGCCAAGGTGCGCGCGCGCGCGCAGCACGAAGGCGCCTTCCTGCCGTACGAGCAGCTCGCGGCGATCGTGAAGTGGGACGACATGGGCTACCACGCGCACGCGCAGTCGTGGTCGCGCGTCGACTACCTGATGCAGGCGGACAAGGAGAAGCTCGGCGCGCTGCTGAAGCAGCTCAAGGCCGTCGCGGCGGACGGCACCTACGAGGCGCAGGGCGCGCAGATCCGCGCGATGGCGACCAAGCTGTTGGCCGAGCTGTACGGCCTCGACGCCGCCGGCTTCGACCAGAAGTGGCGCGAGTGGGTGCTGAAGACCTACCCGAAGAAGTAGCCTGCGCGGCATGCAAGGCTCCGTCGTGCTCGCCGTCGCCGCCGCTGGAAGCGTCGGCGCCGTCGCGCGCTGGTGGCTCGCCGAGCAGCTGAACGCGCGCTGGCCCGAGCTGCCGTTCGCCACCGCGGTGATCAACGTGCTCGGGTGCCTTGGCTACGGCCTCGTCGCCGCGCTCGCCGCCGGCCGCTGGCCGCCCGCGGTCGTCGCCGGCGCGCTCGCCGGCTTCTTCGGCGCCTTCACGACGTTCTCGACCTTCGCGCACGACTGCCACGATCTGCTGGCACGCGGGCGCTTGGGCTGGTTCGCGCTCGACGTGGTGGGCCAGAACGCGCTCGGCCTGCTGGCGATGGCGCTCGGCCTGCGCCTTGGCGCGCTGCTGCGCGGCGAGGCGGGGTAGGCAGCCATGCGCGTGCCGCCGGCGGCGTTCTGGACGGTCGTGGCGCTCGCCGCCGCCGGGCTCGCGGCGCTGCTGCTCGCATCGGGGGCGGGTGAGACGCCGGTCGGGCGCGCGGCGGTCTACACCGGCTGCGCCGAGTCGCCCGACGACGTCAATCCGCTGACGGCGCAGAGTCCGGTCGCGCGCCGCCTCGTGCTCGCCTACACGCACGACGCGCTGATCGCGGTCGATCCGGCGACCGGCGAACTGCGGCCCGCCGCCGCCGAGCGCTTCGAACCGGCGGCCGACGGCGGCTCGTGCACGTTCACGCTGCGCGCCGGCCTGCGGTTCGCCGACGGCAGCGAGGCGTCGATCGACGACGCGCTGTTCCCGTGGGAGCTCGCGCAGGCGGGGCATCTCGCGTTCGGCTTCGTCGGCGACGCGATGGCGCAGGTCCGCGCGGTCACGCGCCTCGACGAGCGTTCGTTCCGCGTCGACTTCCGCGACCGTCACTTCGCCGGCGTCCGCGTCGTCGGCGAGAACTGGCTGCTGGTGAGCCGTGGCTTCTTCGTGCGGCGCCTCGCCGCACGCGTCGCGCCGGCTGTGCTGCCGCCCGTCGACAGCGCCGCGTTCGCCGCGTTGCTGGCGCAGGCCACCAGCGAGTGCGGCCCGGGCACCGGCCCGTACCGGCTCGACAATCCGCCGGACGGCCCCGGCGATTGGCGTCCACGCCAGGACCTGCTGCTGCGGCCGAATGCGCACAGCTGGCGGCGCGCCGCCGATCCGGCGGCATGGACGTTCGCGGGCGTGCGCGTGCTGTTCCGCGATCAGCAGGCAGCGACCAACGAGCTCTTCGCCGGCGCGCTCGACTGGTTCAGCAGTCCGGCGCTCGACGATCTGTTGCGCGCACGGCCGGCGCTCGCCGCCGACTACCGACGGCTCGTCTACGACTACGACGCGCTCGGCGTCTACCGCGTGGTCTGGAACTGCCGCCGCGGCGCGACCGCCGATCCGCGCGTGCGCCGCGCGCTCGGCCGGTTGTTCGACGTCGATGCGTTGCGCGCCGGCAACGAAGGCCTCGGCGCGGCTGCCGTCGCGCACGCCAAGCCCGGCAGCCCTGCCGTGCCGAAGGATCTCGCGCCGCTCGGCTTTGCGCCTGCCGCCGCGCGCGACGAGCTTCGCGCTCTTGGCTTCGATGCCGCGGCCGGCAAGCCGCTGCGTCTCGTCGTGCTGGCGCCGCAGGGCACCGAGGTCTTGCAGCGCATCGGCGATCTGTTCGCCGACGCCTGCCGCCGCGCGGGCGTCGACCTGGAACTGCGCCGGCGCGACTTCGCCGCCTACGTCCAGGAGCGCCAGCGCGGCGAGTGGGACGGACTGCTGGCGTTGCAGTCGTTCCGGCCGTGGGGCGACCCGTGGGACCTGCTGCACGGCGACGGCGTCGACAACGCCGGCGGCTGGCGCCATCCGGACGCGGATCGCCTCGCCGACGCGGCGCGAGGCGAGCCGGAGCCGGCGCGTCGCGAGGCCTTGTGGCGCGAACTGCATGCGCTGGCGCATCGCGAACAGCCGGCGGCGCTGCTGGTGCATCCGCTCGCGTCGATCCTGCTGCATCGACGCGTCGAGGGCGCGACGGTCGGCCAAAACGGGCTCGTGCTGGAGCGCGCCCGCATCGCTGGCCCGGCGGATCGGTAAGCGGCTGGCGGGCGACCCGACAATCGCCGGCGTGCCACGGTGCGCTGGGGGCGCGGCGCTGGGGGCGCGGCGGCCAGCGAACCTGCCGGCCAGCGAACCAGCCGGCCAGCGAACGCTCCGACCGCGGACCGCTTCGGCCACAACTCAGACCGCGCGACGGCGCCAGTCCAGCGGGCGACTGAGCCGCGAGCGGGCCGCGAGCGGGCCGGCTAGGTTCGAAGCGCGCGCGCGGCGGGTGGCCAGCGGCGGCGGGTGCTGCGGGGACGAGAAGTGGTGGAGAGTAGGGGAGTCGAACCCCTGACCTCGACAATGCCATTGTCGCGCTCTACCAACTGAGCTAACTCCCCATCCCGTCCGGCAGCAGTCACCCTCATGCGTCCGCGACGAGCGCTTCGGCGTGAAGGGTCGGAAGACGGTAGCGACGTCGCCGGCAAGTTCAAGCACGATCTCGGCCGCCGCCTGGGCGCTGCGGTTGCCGCGCGCGCCGGTCGCTGGCCGTGCGCCGGCCAGCGCGTTACGTTGCGCCGGTCGCATCGCCCGGACGGTCACGGCGGGGTCGGCTGCAGCGTTGCCGCTGCGGGGCCTCGTCGCCGGCGCATGCGCGAATGGCGGCGCATGGCGCCGTCGGGCAAGGGTTCCATGGTCAAGCAGACGTCGTTCTTCCAGCGGTTGAAGGAACGGATGCGCGGCAGCGCGCGTGCCGAGGCGTCGCCGGGCGACGGACCGGTGCAGCGCTTCGAGGCCGAGCGCGTGCCCGGCCACGACATCGACAGCGTCCCGATCGAGTCCAAGTCGACGCGCAAGCTGTCGGACCGCGAGGAGGCGCTGATCGCCGTCGGCGGTCACTTCCAGGAGCTGACGACGATGCTGCGCGGCTCGCAGGCGCGCACCGACGACCACCTCGACAAGCTCGTCGCGTCGACTTCGACGCTGGCGCAGCTGCCGGGACTGTCGCAGCAGCACCTCGAGGCGCTGCGCACGCTGGCGGCGCAGATGGAACGGCAGAACCTGCTCGGCGAGCAGCTGGCGCAGGCGATGGCGCAGCTGCCGGGCATGCTGCAGTCGGTCGAGCGCGCGAGGGCGCGCGCCGCCGCCGCCGACGAGCGCACCAGCGCCGTCGTCGCCGAGTTCCGCGGCACGCTGGCGACGGTGCAGTCGGCGATGGGGCGCATGGTCGACCAGGGCGAGCAGCACGTGCTCGCCGCGCAGGGCCTCGTCGCCCGCCGCGACCAGGAGTTCAAGGACCTCACCGAGAGCATCCAGATCACGCAGCTGCGCGCCGCCAACGAGCTGCACCGCGCCACCGAAGAAGGCATGGCCTCGCTGCGCACGAGCCACGAGGACCAGAGCAACCGCCTGCAGCGCATCGTGCAGGAGTCGGCGACGTGGAACCGCGCGGTGCTGTTCGGCCTCGCGCTGGTGGCGATCCTCGTCGTCGGCGTGCTGGCGTTCGTGATCTTCCCGTGAGCGGCGCCGGCCGCCGCCTGTGGCTCGTGCGCCACGGCGAGACCGAGGGCCAGTCGTCGATCCGCTACCACGGCAGCAACGACGTGGCGCTGTCCGACGAAGGGCGCGCGCAGATCCGCGCGCTCGCGCCGCTGCTGCACGGCGTCGACTTCGCGCACGTCGTGCACTCGCCGATGCGCCGCGCCGCCGAGTCGGCGGCGATCCTCGGCGAACGGCTCGGCCTGCCGGCGGCGCGCTACCGCGTCGACGAGCGGTTGCGCGAGATCTCCTTCGGCGACTGCGAGGGCATGACCGCCGAGGAGATCGCCGCCGCGCACCCGCAGTTCTGGGCCGAGCATCGCGCCGGCCGCGCGGACGCGTTCCCTGGCGGCGAGAGCCGTGCGGGCTTCGCCGCCCGCGTGCGCGCCGCCATCCTCGAGCACGCCGCGGCGCCGTGGACCGGCGACCTGCTGGTCGTCGCGCACCGCGGCATCGTGCGGCACGGTCTGCACGCGCTGCTCGGCGAACCCGGCCACGGCCTCGATCCGTACGCGGTGGCGCTCGGCAGCGTCTCGGTCGTCCGCGACGACGGATCGTGGCGGCTCGAGGCGGTGTCGCTGGTGCCCTAGGAGCGTCGCGTCCCGGGAGGCCACGCCGCCCGGCACGCGTCGGCGCGGCCGGGCGGTCGCCGCCGGGCTTTGGCGAATCCACCGCTTCGCCAGCGGTCAAAGGCTTCGCCCCGACCGCCCATCCGCGCGCCGCCCGGCGCGCGTCCCGAGACGCAGGCGCCTCGCGCCAGCGCGGCCTTCCTTCGCGGGCGGCGATGCGCGATCCTCTCCGCCCCGCATGATCCACCCCACGCCGCGCCTGCGTTTCGCGCCGTCCCCGACCGGTCCACTGCACCTCGGCGGCGCCCGCACCGCGATGTACAACTGGGCGGCTGCCCGCGCGCTCGGCGGCACGTTCCTGCTGCGCATCGAGGACACCGACCAGGCGCGCAGCACCGACGCGTCGCTGCAGATCATCCTGCAGGGCCTGCGGTGGCTCGGCATCGACTGGGACGAGGGGCCCGAGAAGGGCGGCGACTTCGGGCCGTACTTCCAGATGCAGCGGTTGGGGCTCTACCGCGCGGCCGCCGACGAGCTGCTCGCCGACGGCCACGCCTACCTGTGCTACTGCACGCCGGACGAGATCGAAGTCGGCCGCAAGGAGCTCGAGGCGCAGAAGGCCGGCTTCGCCGGCTACAACCGCCGCTGCCGCAACCTGACGCCAGCGCAGCGCGCGGCCTTCGAGCAGGAGGGCCGCAAGCCGAACGTGCGCTTCAAGATGCCCGAGGCGCGCGTCATGCAGGTGCACGACCTGATCCGCGGCGACGTCGAGGTCAACACCAAGGAGCTCGACGACTGGGTGATGCTGCGGCCGGACGGCGTGCCGCTCTACAACTTCGCCTGCGTGGTCGACGACGTCGGGATGAAGATCACGCACGTCGTCCGCGGCGAGGAGCACTTCCTCAACGGCATCAAGCAGCGCCTGCTGTTCGAGGCGCTCGGCCACGAGTGCCCGCAGTACGCGCACATCCCGCTGATCCTCAACAAGGAAGGCAAGAAGCTCAGCAAGCGCGACGCCGACACCAACATGCTGGACTACCGCGACAAGGGCTTCCCGCCCGAGGCGGTGTTCAACTACATCGCGCTGCTCGGCTGGGGCTTCAGCGGCGACCGCGACGTCTTCTCGCGCGAGGAGATGGTGCAGGTGTTCCGCATCGAGACCATCGGCAAGGCGGGCTCCAAGTTCGACGACGAGAAGCTGCGCTGGATGTGCGGCGAGTACGTGCGGCGCTGGACGCCGGCCCAGCTGCTCGAGCGCAGCAAGCCGTGGCTGCAGCCGGCGGTGCCGGCGACGGCGCTGACGACGCACGCGGGCTGGCTGCAGAACGCGCTCGCCTGCTACCAGGAGCGCATCGCCATCTTGTCGGAGCTGCCGGTCAGGATCGGCTGGCTGTTCGGCATGCCGACGATGGACGAGGCGGCGACGAAGAACCTCGCCAAGGACCCGGCCGGCAAGCAATGGCTGCTGGCGTACGCGCAGCATCTCGAAGGCTCCAACCTGCCGCCGAGCTGGCCGGCCGACCGCCGGGGCGTCGACGCCGCCGTGCCGCTGCCGTCGAAGAAGGACGCGCCGGAGCCGGCGTGCGCCTTCTGGACGCCGGCGGCGATCGAGCGCGATTGCCGCGCCTTCGTCGAGTCGCTCGGCGTCAAGTTCGGCAACTTCGTGCACCCGGTGCGCGCGGCGCTGACCGGCACCGACAAGGGCCCGGGCCTGTTCGACGTGCTGTTCCTGCTGGGCAAGGACGCGTGCGTCGCGCGCCTGCGCGCCGCCGCCAGCCACGTGGCGCTGTAGGAGTTCGCGTCGCGGGCGGCCTCGCCGCGCGCGCGCTCA